>JBEHYA010000039.1:0-17230 GCA_048498415.1 Pseudomonadota bacterium | reverse complement strand
GCCGCCCATTATGGCGGGCAGATGCGCAAAACGACCGCGCATTTATCGGATGTAACGGACGATGGGTTTGAGCATCTTTCCGAGCTGTTCGGCCCCGATAATGTAAAAACCATATCGCTGGCGCAGCGCCAGGCGGTGGCGGATATCCATGCCATTATCACCGCCGAGAAAATTGATTGCGATTTTCACCGCGTGGATGCCTTCATGCCGGCCACAAAGCCGGAGCAGTACGAGGATTTACAAAACGAATATCGCCTGACGCATACGGAAGGTTTTCCGCATAGCGAAATGCTGGAAAGCTACGCGCCGAACGGCGTGGCCATGGGCCCGGCCATTCATTTTAAAAATCAGGCCGTGTTTCAGCCCATGCAGTATATGGCGGGGCTTTTAAACGCTTTCACGCGCCGCGGCGGCAAGATTTTCAAGGCGCGGGTCGTGCATGTGGATGGTGATGGCATGACGACAGATAATGGCCACCGCGTTATGGCCGACCATATGATTGTCGCCACCCACCTGCCCCATCATGCCCATTTCTTTGCCGCGTGCGATCAGGAAGAAACGCGCACATTCGCCATGGCGTTCAAGGCGCCCAAAGACGCCCTGCCCGATTGTTTGTTGTGGGATATGGACGAGCCCTACCACTTCACCCGCCTGTGGAAACAGGCGGAACACGACGTGCTGATCGTGGGGGGCGGCGATAAGCCCGTTCATGAGGCGGTAGATATCGCCGCGCGGTTTGATGCGATCACTGAATGGACGCGGAAATATTTTCCGCGCGCAGATGAAGAAATCGCGCGCTGGCAAGGCAGCATTCTGGAACCGGTGGATTGCCTGCCGCTCATCGGGCGCGTACCGGGGAGCGCGAATATTTATGTTGTAACGGGGGATTCCGGCCTGGGAATTATGTATGCCCACATGGCGGCACGCCTGATCCCCGACCTTATCAACACGGTTAACAACCCGTGGGAGCCGCTGTTTGCCTTGGGAAGACCCACGCAGACGCAATCGTTAAAACGCCGGGCCTGAAAGCATTGAAGCGCACCAAAACGCCGCATGAACGGCTATAACCATACGTATATAAAGGCACATATTATGATCGCTGCGAATAAATACGATTACATTATTGCGGGCGCCGGGATCATGGGCGCGAGCACCGCATGGGCTTTGGCCAAGCGCGGCAAGCGCGTGCTTGTCCTCGACAAATACGGGCCCGATAATCCATTAAGCGCTTCTCGGGATGAGACACGCATGCACCGGGAATGGGGCTACGTGCAGGACAAGGCGATTTATGAGGAAGCGACCGGCATCAGTGCGGCCCTTTTTCGCATGGCCGAGCAGGAAATAGGCCAACGGTTTTTCTTCCAAACAGGCGTACAGCATATTGTTGAACCAACGGAAGCGGAAACCATCAGCACCATTATTAAATCCTATGCTGAGCATCAATTACCTGCAGAAATAAATAGCGGTGAAGCACTAAAGAAGCGCTACCCCGCGTTCAATGTGCCGGATGATTATCTCGGCATTGTCGATCCTATGGGTGGGTATTTTCTTGCTACCAAAGCAACGCAGGCGATAAGGGATCTTGCCACCAAGCACGGCGCCACGTTTCAGTACGATGAAGCTGTCACGGGCTACGAAAAAACGAATGAAGGAATTATTGTCAACACCACCCGCATGGGTAATGCGCAAGGCGCCGGCTATGCGGCTGATAAACTTATTCGCTGCATGGGCGCGTGGTTGCCGACCATTGAGCCTGCCTATCAAGCTGCCTTAACGCCTGTTCGCATGGTTGCCGGGTGGTTTGCGCCAGAAGCTTCTCTCTTTGAAAATTTCACGTCGGATAATTTTGGGCCATTCGTTATTAAGAAAAAGGATCATAATTATTTCTTTGGCTTCCCGATCATCAAGGATGGGATCCCGGGCGTAAAATTCGCCGTTCACGAGCATTTAAACGAACGCATCGACGTCACAAATGATGCGCGCACCCTGAAGGCTGGCGACGAGACTTTTTTACGCGAAGCCATGCACGGTGTCGTTAAACTGGATGGCGCAAAAATGATTATGTGGGCGGTATGCCAGTACATTATGTCGCGCAGAGAGCGTTTTGGCGTCGGCTCATATCCCGAGGCAGAAATTAAACACGCCGCTTCTAACCCTGACCCAAAACAAGATGAAAAGGTTTTCGACCTGATCGCGTGCGACGGCCATGCTTTCAAGCTGGGACCATTTGTGGGCGAAGAAGTCGCCCATTTTGTTGAGGAAGGCGTATTTAAAAATCCGCGCCTGATGCTGCCTCATAATTTGCGCCATTTGCTGCAATTACGGCCCGAGTTGTAACCATGGCAGACACCAACGTTCTTATTCAGCCACCCACAATGGATCAGGTCCGGCAGGCCTATCGTGGATTGCTGAGTCCGTCGGCGGGCCAGCCGCGCAGCAACGCGTTTGAAAACGCGTATAAGGCGCCCAGTTTCATAGCGGATGATAATGACGAAGCCTTGCTGGATGCGTTGCGCGCCTGCGGGGCTGAAATTATCGGTCGCCGCGTGCCGGCGGCGGGCGAAATTTATTATAAGCACGTTATACCGCAGCTTTCCTATTACCCGCGCACGGCGGAATGGCGCATTCAGGATGATTATGCCATGGCGATGGGCGCCGATACGCGGGGTTCCATTTACGTCGAAAGCGGCCCCGGCGATGGCGCACTGACGCAGCACAATCTGGGCCGAAATCTGCCCGATTATTATATCGGCGGCGATTACGTGCTATATAACAAAGAAAAAGTACAAGAGCGCATGCAGGCGTTGTTTGCCCGCGCGCAGCTGCATCCCGATGAATTATTGAAAGCCATCAGCAATGTCGCCGATTTGCTGGCCCAGCTGGATCAGGCGGAACAGAATGCCTCGACGCAGTCGCTGGAAGAGCGCATGCGCGAAAAACTGCAGCCCGCCGACCGTGTGGAAATGTTCCTGACTGATCTACATAACAAAGCATACTGGCACCAGCTAAAGCAGGAAGTACTGCCCCGCGCGCGTGCCAAATTTGAACAGCCGAATAAAAAAGTAGTAAGCGCCCTGCACGGCTCGACATCGGGGAACTGGAGCGTGGAAGAAACGCTGAATTTCCTGCGCCACCAATATGAAATCATCGGTGACAACGGCGCCTTCCATCACGGCTATGACCGCACGCAGAGCCCGGAGGCGATCCGCGGGTGCTATGCCGACAAGCTGCCCATTCATATTTTCTTCTATCTCGGCCTGCGCACCGAGTGCGAGATGACGCTGAAGGTGGGTATTCCCCGCTTTGAAGATTTTAAATACGACGTCGCGATCACGCGTGAGCGTACGAATTTAGATAATCTGGAGACGGTGACACTGGCGGAAGGCGCGGATGACCCCGCCACCGAAGGCGATAACTGGGTTGAAAAGCACCAGGCCACGTTGCGGCTGATCCCACAAAAAGATGTGGCTTTCGATGGCGGGCCAATGGGCCGTACGTATGTTATTCCGGCAGGCGATCCGATTGAAGTCTGCGATACCGGCAAAGTGCCGCGTCAGGAAATGCAGAAAATGTACAAACACGTGGGCCTGACGGCGACAAACGATTTCCCCGATAACCGCGCGCCGAAAAACGTGCAATATGGCGTTGACCGCGTGGTGCGCATACCGGGTTTTTGCCCTGCTACCTGCCAGCCTTAAGCCGCCTTGCTGATATGCGCCAGCTTCTTCTCGAGCACATCGGGGTGCACGGGTTTGGCGATGTATTCATCCATACCCGCTGCTATGCACCGTTCGCGGTCACCCGCCATGGCATTTGCCGTCACACCGATAATGAAATGCTGGAAACCCTTTTCTTTTTCCAGGCTACGGATACGGCGGGTGGCTTCCAGCCCATCCATTTCCGGCATCTGCACATCCATTAAAATCACGTCATACGGCTTGCTGCGCACGGCGATTTTTTCGATGGCTTCAAGGCCGGATTTCGCCACTTCCGCGCTGTAGCCTAAATCTTCCAGCATCAGCGTGGTCACAAGAATATTGGCAGGATAATCTTCGACCACCAGCGCGGTACGGCGGTGGGGAATGGCCGCTTTTTCTTCCACCGGCGCAATTGAAGCCGGCTGTTCGTTTTCGCCGGCCTGCAAAGGAATGCTGAGAAGGAAGGTTGACCCCTCCCCCGGCCGGCTGGTCACGGTGATATCGCCGCCCATGAGTTCGGCCAGCGATTTGCAGATGGCGAGACCCAGACCCGAACCGCCGAAGCGGCGCGAAATGGTTTGATCCGCCTGCACGAATTTTTCGAAAATACTTCCCAGTTTTTCGTTGGCAATGCCAACACCCGTATCGGCGACAGTGATATGGACCTGATTGCGGCCGTCGGCCATGGGCACGCCATCGGCCGTGATGGTGATGCCGCCTTCCGACGTGAATTTCAGCGCATTACCAATCAGATTGACGAGTATTTGCTGGATGCGCATCAAATCGCCCTTGAACGATTTTTCGCCAAGACGGTTATGGATGGTGAAAGCCAGCCCCTTATTGCTGGCCTGGTGCTGGAACATGGCGCGCAGCGTCTCGAAGATCGAAGCAAAAGCGAAGTTGCGCACTTCCAGTTCCACCTGCGCGGCCTCGATGCGGTTGAGATCGAGCAGATCATTGACGAGGTGCAGAAGAATATCGGCGTTGCTTTGCAGGGTCTTCATCATCTCCTGCTGTTTGGCATTCAGGGCCGTGGTCATCATGATACGGCTGAGGCCAATCACTGCATTCATCGGTGTGCGGATTTCGTGGCTCATGGTCGCCAGAAATTCGGTTTTGGCCTGGCTGGCGGCTTCGGCGCGGTCGCGGGCCAGGGTCAGTTCTTCGCGCTGGCGGTCGTTTTCGCGCATCAGCTTAAAGACTTTTTCTTCGCGTTCCTTTTGTTCGGTCACATCCGTATGGGTGCCGACCAGGCGTAGAATGCGGCCTTTATCATCCCAGATGCCGATGCCGCGCGATTGCAGCCAGACATAATGGCCGTCTTTATGGCGCAGGCGGAAGGTATTGAAATAGGTGGGGATGCGGCGGCGGATGTAATCTTCGTAGTACTGCGTCGCGGGCACCAGATCATCGGGGTGCAAAAGGCTGCTGAACACGTCGTGTGTACTGCCCATTTCGTTTTCGTCGTAACCCAGAATGTTATGATAGGCCGGCGAATAATAAATGGTGCCTTCATTGATTTTGTAATCGAACACGCCGTCATTGATGCCGTTCAGGACAAGACGAAACAGTTCTTCGTTCTTGCGCAGCTTGTCTTCGGCGCCGCGCTTTTTGGCGACCAGCCAGTAAATTATGATATTGACGGCAACGAGGCCAATAAGGCTGAGGCCCACCGGCACAGCGGTGTCGACATTTTCGGAGGCCAGCAGCACCGTCGCCGCAGCGCCGCAGGCGACCAGAAAGGTGATGAGCAGATATTTATCCGCATTTGGCCACACGGGCTTTTGCGGGTTCATAATCGATTTCATGGCAGCATCATAATGTTAAAGCCCGCGTAAAACGGCATAAAAATATCATAAAAACCGCGAATAGCCGCCATGCGTGGCATTTCATGCTTGAGGGGAAGCTTATAGGCCATGCGGTGCAACCGCACGGCTTATTTATAGTTTCAGGCCTAGCTTATCCGTCCACCCATTAACGATGGAGTTTTCCATGTCGATTAAATCCCTTTCCGCCCTGGCGATCACGGGCGTTTTTGCTGCCGGTCTGGCTGCTCCGGCTTTAGCGGCGATTGAGACCAAATACGATGCCGATGTGAACGCCGATGCCAAGGCGATTGTCAAAGACAATGCCGCGCTGGCCAAAGACGAGGCCAATCTGGAAGCCAACCGCGCTTCCAAGGCGGCGGCCAAGGCCAGCGGCGATACCGTTCAGCAGGCCGTGGACAGCGTGAAGATTGGCGCCAACCACACCGCGATTGCTGAAAAGAAAGCCGAAAAGGCCACCGATAAGAAAATCTATCAGCACCACAAGGCCAAGCAGCACCAGGCGGTGAAGGCGCAGGTGGGCGTTGATACCAATGTGAATGCCGATGTAGATACCGATACAAATGTAGATACCGGCGTTAACACCAACACGACCGCCCAGTAAAACGGGCTTTGGTCACGTGTAGAAACGGGCGGGAAAGCGATTTCCCGCCCGTTTTTTATTGTGGGAAGAAGGGCCAAGGCATGGATATAATGGGGGCCCACCCACTTATTATTTCATCCCGCCATGGCCCTTCCCCCGATTTTAGACGATGCGTTTATTCCCGAACTGCCGCATTACTACAAAGGCAAGGTGCGCGATAATTACGACCTGAAGGACGGCACGCGCATTCTGATCGCAACCGACCGCTTAAGCGCGTTCGACCGCATCCTTGCCTGCATTCCGCATAAGGGCCAGATTTTAACGCAGACGGCGCGCTACTGGTTTGAGGCCACAAAAGACATCTGCCCCAACCATGTGGTGGATTATCCCGACCCGAACGTGGTGGTGGGCCGCACGCTCACCATTCTGCCGGTTGAAGTGATTGTGCGGGGCTATTTGGCCGGCACCACGGGCACGTCGCTGCTCACCATGTATAAAAAAGGCCAGCGCAGCATTTATGGCCACACCTTCCCCGATGGCATGCGCGACAACCAGAAGCTGGATAAACCCATTATTACCCCCACCACCAAAGCCTTTGATGGCGGGCATGACGAGCCGCTGACGTCGGCGGAAATCGTTGAGAAAAAGCTGCTCACCGCCGCGCAATGGCAAAAGGTTTCGGATTACGCGCTGGCGCTGTTTGCACGCGGGCAGGAAATGGCCGCCAAACGCGGGCTTATCCTGGCCGATACCAAATACGAATTCGGTATGGATAAGGACGGCACGATTATTCTCGCCGATGAAATCCACACCCCCGATAGCAGCCGTTACTGGGTTGAAAAAACCTACGCCCAGCGATTTGAAAAGGGCGAACGGCCGGAGAGTTTCGATAAAGACTTCGTGCGCAGCTGGGTGGCGTCGCGCTGCGATCCTTATAAAGATGCGATCCCGGAAATTCCGGATAGCCTGATTGCCGAAACCAGCAACGTGTATATCCACGCGTTTGAATCGATCACCGGGCAAAAATTCGCGCCGGCGAAAACGGATGGCGGCATTTTAAAACGCATCCGTGAGAATTTGCGGAAATATATGTAATCAGCCCTGCGCCGGAAGGCCAAGCAGGCCGGCAAGTCTGTGCAGGCCTGCGGCCAACCGGCCCGGACGGCGGGCGGGCGGCTCTATTACGGCCGGCAGCGGCGCGGGTGCAGGCGGCGCCAGTAAAAGCCGCGAAGCGGTAATGGCTTCGCGGTAGATGGGCGTATCGTGCACGCGCGCACCAACATCCATGGCGTTCGGGGCGCCCAGCGCCAGCTCGGGCCATTGCGAATTCGCCATGGCTTTGGCCGCCGGCAGGCTTAAAGCGACGATGCGGGCGGCGGGTTCGCTGGCGCTGCTTTCGTTCAACAAAAGATCCAGGCTTACCGGCCAGTTAAGCGCCGCGGTTTTAACCACCAGTTGCGGCAGAACGGGAATAAGTGCCTGCATGAAATCGGGATTATGCCTGCCCGTGACCATGAAATGCTCCAGCACGCTGGCAAAGCGCGTATCCTGCGCGGGCGTATCGCCGGCGAGCATGGTGTTCGATGCGTTGGGCAGAATGAAAAGAAGATCGCGCAGATGCGGCACAATCTTCGCGCGGCGCTGCATGGAGACCGCATCGCGGCCGCTATGGGGAATGAGCGCGCCTAAAATGTTGCTGTCGCCCTGCGCAATGGCATAACCGATCGCTTCGACCAGATTATAGAGCACCGCCTGTTCGACCGCCGGTTGTTTTTCGGCATAATTCAGCAAACTATACACCGCGCCCTTGTCGCCACGGCGCGCATAGCCCATCAGCACATCGCCAAAGCGTGGATAAACTTCTTTTTCCGCTTCAGTGTGGCCGGTCACGGCGGCAAGCAGCGATTGCCATGCTTTTCTGTCGTCGCGGCGCACGAAATAATCGAACGCTTCCCCCAGCAGGCCTTTGACGGGCAGATGAGCGCCCGATCCAATCATGTGTTCAAGCACGGGGCGAATGGTCTCGGCCTTTAGCTGGCGTTCGGGCGGCAACATGGGCGCATGCAGTTCGTTGCGCAGATTTTCCAGATAATGCGCGCGGATATAACCGGGAACCGCCGCGGCCAACGCCGGCGTGCTGGCAATGTGCGCGTATAACTGCGTGGCATAGGCAACTGTTTCCTGCTGATCGGCGACGCGCGCGAAAACGCCGGCGACATCGGCGGGGCGCACAACACTTTCCACAAGCGTGCCTTTGATCGCCTTCAGCATGGCCACAAACGCCGGCACGCGCCCAGGCCTGTCATAAACGTCGTCATAGGCCGTGCGCAGCAGCTGCTTGATTGTATTATGGCGCGCATCAAACCTTGCGGGCCCATCTGCAAAAAGGTTGAGCGTGGTAATGGCGCTCGCGAAAACGGCGGTGGGATGCTGGTTTTCCGGCGTTTCAGCATGCCACGGGTAATCAAGGGTGCGGCGGAAGGCGTCGCTGATCTCGCCCGGATCAATCAGATTACCGTCCGGCTCGCCGGGTTTATCCAGCCAGATGCCGTGGCGGCCCGACATTTTTAAAAATGCAGGAACCACATAAAAATAGCCGCTTCTGGCATGCGTATCTTCGCCCAGCGGTTGGTATAATGCGGTCGTGATACCGCTGCGGATATAGGGACGCAGATAGCTTTCCAGATCGGGGTGCCGCTGCACCAGCGATTCAAAACTGGGGTAGCGCTCGCCGTGTAATTGGAAAAAACTGGCCGTGGGCAGATGGAAAAGCACCGCTTCGCCCGTATAGGTTTCGAAGTAAAGCAAATCCTTGCCATATGTTTTCAGGAATTCATCGTCAAACCCGTTGGGGCCGGCCCAGCCGGGCTTGTTGCCGTGCAGCGTTTTGATGGCCAGCGGACTGACGACGCGAAGGAGCATGCCGGATTGCAGCTCGGCGATCAGTTCGAAATCATCGCCTTTAAAGGCCATGCCATCGTAAATATTATGCGTGCGGGCAAGCTGCAGCAGTTTGCGCGTCGTCTCATAGCGTTTTGCATCGCCCAGCGCGGCATCCATGGCGAAAAGCCGGATGGAACGGATAACCGCCTGCTCCACATCACTGCGCAATGCCCGCGCCAGCTCGGGAATATATTCGAAAAATTTATCGATGGTATGGAAAACGGCGCCGCCCGGCTCATGAAACTTGTAGGTCGCCAGATGGATAATGGCGGAATAGCCGTTTGCGGGATGTTCGTAGAGAATTAGGTTTTGGCCGTACACGAACATGAACAGATGATTGAGTTCTTTTTTATCGTGCCAGCCCTTGCTGCCGTGGTGTGCGGCGACGATGTCATCCTGCGTGAGCAGAACGCGGTAGGTGCCAAGTTCCGGCCGTGCGGGATCGACGAGGCGCGGCGCGCCGTCGGCGCCGATCATATTCAAAATGCGCTTGTCGGTGGCCGGCGGCGGCGCATGCGCGGCAGCATCCGACGACGGCACGTCACCGCCGGTCGCATCGATTTGCCTGCCCAGATTATTCAAAAAAGCCTCCGGCCTGATGGCGCCAATTTTCCTGGGCGCATCATAGCCATGGTTTTACTTTTGGCTATACGAAAAGCCAAAAAAGACAAGGTTAATGGCTAAAAAGGCCTATTTTAAGAGTGATTATGGCGTCATGGCGCGATGAGACGGTTTGAACAATAAACTTAATGGGTGCGGCCATGAAAATCCGCTGGGTACGGGGTGGCAAACGACAGATCAGGGCACCCAGGTGATAGTGCCGGTGCTGGCCGGATCATTGGCCGTGTTCGGCGTGCTGTTGGTAAAGACCGCGCCAGTGTAATCGATCGTCGTGGTCGTGTTGACCCCCGCAAGACCATACACATAAATCCCGCCACCCGTATTATCCGTAAATGATGTGCCGCTCAGGCTCTGGACATTGATGGCACTGTTGCTGATGCTGCCACCATTAGCACCGTTCGAAACCCACAACGCCGGTGCGCCGCCGGTGGTGTTGCTGATTGTTGTGTTGCGCGCGGCAAAGTTGATCGCCCCCTGCCCCAGCGACCATATGCCGATATTGCCGAACGGATATGGCGGGCCAATATTATCGCCACTGCGGTCAAACAGCGAATTTTTAATATTTACGTTGGTTGTGTCGCCGAGGTTAGCATTCAGATCGCCATTCACAACCAGAAGCCCATAAGTATTACCATTGCGCGAGGTGCTGTTTATGAAATTAAAGTTCAGGGTCCCGCTGTTGTTGGTTTGCAGGTAAATATTACCGGTATTTGCGTTCTGCCCACCATTCTCGATCAGGGAGTTACGCAGGGTCGCATCAATCTGCCCGCCGAACCCAACCGAGCCGTCGCCGTTACCAATGTTGCGGATTTCCAACGCGTTTGTCCCGACTATGCCGGCGTTCGAAATCATTAGGTTGTCGATATCCGCCACCAGTTGACCGCTTGACTGGTTCTGCAGGGTCAGCCCTGTGCCCGCGTTGGGGTTGCCGTTAAAGAGAATACGCAGGTTGTTTGCGGTGAAGGTAGTCTTCTGGGCGGAAGTATTGAGAACGGTAATGCCAGAGGGGATCGCACCGCCCGTATTGAAACCGGCATCCAGGCTTACGACACTGTCGCGGACATCCAGCGTGCCGCCCGGGGACTGGAAATTGATGCCGAAATTGTTGTTGCGTAAAGTCGAATTGCTGACAAAGAGCCGGGATCCAGGGCTTGTGAAGTAGAACGCATCGTCATCAAAATTCGAGAAATCACTGCCCGCAACAACGACGGTGGTTTTATTCGAGGAAACCGAACGAATGCCCATCGTGTTGTTGCCTGTCGCGTAATTCCCGCTAAACCGCAGATCATGGAATTCGTTGGTTGAAGCGCCATGATCCCCCAGCGAGAAGATGGCGCGGCCCGATGCGGCAACGGGTTGGTAGAGGTTCGGGCGTTCATTGCCCTGCGCGGCCTGCGTATAATCGCTGTTGCGGCCATAAAAATTCTGTCCGTTGTATGGCGTAAGGAAGGTGGAAGCGATGGTGTAGGTCTGCCCACCCTGCAGATAAAGCCGCGCATTGTCGGGCGACGCGCCATTGATGCTATCCAGCGTGGCCTGCGTCAGGGAAGCCGGATTGCCGTAGGTGCCATCGCCGGTGCCGCCGGGTGCGAAGAAAAATACGTTTGTGTATTGCAGGCTGGGCCCTTCATCCTGCACGACGTTCTGGGCATTGAGCCCGGCGCCGTTGTCGATGATGCCGATACGCCGGCGCACGGGTGCGGCTGAACGGCCATGCACGTCATCCGATAGCCGGGTCGTATCGGCGCCGATGCTCAGCGACAGTTTAATGCCGGCCGTGTATTTGTTGACATTGTCATAGCTGTTGAGGAACGCGGCACTGAACCGCTCGGAGAACGGCATTTCAAGGCCGGCGGTTACCCCACGGATATCATGCGCGCCCATGCGCGCATCATAATAATAGCCGCCGCCGAAAATACGGGAACGTCGATCGTCATAGCCCGCGAAGCTATACCCAACTTCTGCATCCATGCCCTTGCCGGTAACCGTATAGGGCGCAAACACTTCGTTGAACTGGTTGTGGGTACCGGGCTGGAAGGACGCGCCGCCAAGGTAAGCGGAGCCGTTCGCCGTCACCTCCTGCGTGGGCATGTATGCGTTCAAGTTGACATCCCAGCGTGCGCTCATCCATTCAAAGCCGGGACTTAGCGTGGTGAAATGCTTGCCGGGCGACGTGCGCGAAAAATCGGCGAACAGCCGCGCGCCGAAAAGCTGATTGCCGCCGATGAAACGAACACCCGCACCGGGGCTTACGAGGAAACTTTCGTCGGTAGAAAAATCACCCATCAGGTTGCCGTATAAAAACGCGTCCTGTGTGCCATATAACGGCTGCATTGCATCGCCGCCGACAATGCCGTGGTCACTCAATGTGAAAGAAAGAGTCGCGCGGCCAGTGGCCGGCAGCAGTGCGGCATCGGCAAAAGCCGGCGCAGCGGCCAATGATAAGAGTGCGGCAAGAATGACGGTTTTGTTAGACACGACAGCGTTTGGCAAAATGGACACCAAACGTTAAAACGATTCGAATTTTAAAGCTAGAATGGTTGCGGGAGATGGATTTGAACCAACGACCTTCAGGTTATGAGCCTGACGAGCTACCGGGCTGCTCCACCCCGCGCCAATGTTGTAATCGTTGGGTTTTTCAACCCACCCATCTCCATCAGAAACTCGCTTGTGCCATTTTTGTGCCATGGAGCGATTTGAACCGCCCGGTGCGGCGTGGCAAAAACTTGCTCCCGCTGGGAACATCGGAGGTCCTAGAGACCCCCGGGCTCAAGCGCAAGCATTTTGTGATGGTTAGGCGAATAGCTCGTCCGCGATGTGATCCATGACGGCCCGATGGTCTTCAGACTTAAACAGGTGGCCATAGCGGTCCATCGTCACCTGGAGACTACTATGGCCAGCAAAAGTCTGGACCGTTTTGGGGTTGAGTCCGCTCTCGATCCAGCAGGAAATCGCGAAATGCCGTAAGGCATGCCAATTAAACGGCTCGAACGTGGATGGGTCTCCGTCGGCCGTGACCAATCTTGCGAATAGCGGCTTGAACTTCCGTTTCACCATTAAGTCGTGGTCAACATACGTGCCGTCACGATTAGCGAATATGAGATCACTTGGCTTCTTGTACGTCGAACGCAATCGCCACTCTTTGAGTAGTACGACCACATGGCGGGCGAGCGGAATGGTTCGCATGCCCGCCGCCGTCTTGGTCACGTCTTCTTCCCCATAAGCGTCGACGCGCGTTTCCACCTTCAACTCGGCGGCACCGAAGTCCACGTGATGCCACCGCAGCGCGTGAAGCTCTCCCGCTCGGACACCGGTCGCCGAAGCGAACACCAGTTTGACTCGAAACACCGGGTCGGCCGCTTCCACGAGAGCGCGCATCACGGCCTTGGTTGGTGGGACGATCTTTCGGCTACCTTCGTCCCGTCGTCCGATCACCCGGACGCCCCGCGCGACGTTGCTCGCGGTCCAGTCCTGACTCACGGCATGTGAAAGGATCAGCTGGACAGTCGCCAGAATCTTGCGGGTCGTCACAACCGCCACTCCGGCATCCCTCAAGCGGTCTCGGAGGTCACCAATCGTCCGCTGTGTCAGCTGGGAAAGCTTGAGACGCGCGATGCCGCCTTCGAAGGTTCGACGCTTGCTGCCCTTGGCGATGGGTCGATCACTGTCCGGGCAAATGTAGTTCCACACGTGTCCTTCCATGGTCTTGTAGTTGCGCAGCGTCATGCGCTCGCCCCGCTGGTGTCGTGCGAGGCAGTGCGCGAGAAATGCCCGCGCCGCGTCTTCGACGGTTAGCTTCGCTGCTTCAGCCCGGAACTGGCCGGCGCGCATCGCGCCTTCCGTGGCGATGCGGAATGCCTCCGCTTCCTTCTTGCTGGCGAACTGTCGCCGTTCGCGGTGGCCGCTCGCGTCAATGACGTCGACCATCCATGCAACGCGCGTCTCACCATCTGCAATTTTCCACGTCCGCTTCCGTATCGACATCTGTGCCTCCGTGTTTACATTCTCGCACACGCATCGCGAAAACAGACAGGCGATCAAAGCCGATTGCCAATGTTTCCGAGCTAGTCCGACAGAATCTTATCAAAGCGATTCACGGGCGCAATGAGAAAGGAGGAGCAAAATGAGCGAGGAAGAAAGCGACGTTCTAGTGGGCGCGCAGGAGATCGTTGACTACATGTATCCCAAGCGTGGCTTCACGCGACGCAAGGGCTACCATATCATCCGGAAAGGACTGATCCCCGTCTGGCGGGTTGGCAATCAGATCAACGCGAGCAAGAAGACTCTGGACGAGTTCAAGCGCAACCAAGAAAGCTCTGCCTATGAAGGCGAGAAGCGGCCGAAGAAAAACTAGCCAACATGATGTGAGCGTCGTTCTAAAAGTGCTCCTCCGGAACAATTAGGAATGGTTCGGAGGAGCGCATCATACCGTTTGACTCTGGCCGCTGGCAAGAACAAAATAAGAACATTCTCTCGGCCTTGTCCGATAGGATTTTTCGCAATCGGGTTTGCAACGCTACTCATTCAGGGCTTCGGCCAACATAGGGTTCAAGGCAGCACTCTCATCTGCAGGTCGCGGGAGACAGCCGGCAAAGCCGGTATTCAGCAGCATGGGAGATTATTCATGGAACCGACTTCTAAAGACACCACAGCTCTATCCGCGGCCTCGCCGGAATTCGCCGACGATCTACTCAGAGGAGCTGATGCGATCGCCGCGTTTCTCTTCGGCAGTGAACGGCCCTCGGGCCGTCGTAAGGTCTACTATCTTGCGGAGACCTCGCGCCTGCCGGTTTTTCGGCTGGGATCGCTCCTGTGCGCCAGGAAATCTGTTCTGCTAGGCTTTGTCGCCGCGCAGGAAGAACGGGTGCTGGGCGCAGCAGTGAAGAAGCCGGCCGCTTGATGCGGCCGGCCACAGTGTCCTAAAGAATGCGCATCGGACCATTGCGCTTCAAACGCGCTACGACGCGGCGGGGCAGTTTTTCGCTGCTCTCGGGAAGAACGTCCAATTCGTCGTTGAGCGTCGCCAGCTCGTTCACGTCGTCCACAAGGGACAGGTAGACAGGGGAAAAGAAGCCCCTGCCGCCATCAATGCCCAAGCCGAAACCGTCCATGTGAACGACATGTTTGACCGAGCCGGCGAAGACACTGTTTGGATTGACGTCGGTCCCAACCGTGTCGAGCTTCGAGCGCGGAAAGATCGTCATGCGAATGTCATTGGTGAGACCGTCGCGCAGAAACAGCAGGTCCATGTCAGAGATGCGGAACATGTAGCCAGTGAGCCGACCGAATGTACCGCGCAGCCCATCGCGGGCCTGCTTGGGCTGGATCATCTCAACGCGTAGCGCGTGACTGTTCGCGTCCTCCGCGATGTCGATGCGCCCCACGAGAAACTCGTCCTGTTCCTCCACCGAGAACCGATAAAGCTTGAACGTCCCGAGAAGCCGTGCCCGTGCGTTATCCTGCGACGTCTCGGATGTACCCGCATACATCAGCATGGCGAAGTAAAAGGCATCGCCTATGGCTGATAGCTTCTCGCGGCTCTCCCGAGAAATCAGGCCAAGGGTATCGTAAATGTGGCGGAGAATTTCCGCTCGGTCCTGGGGAGACATCCGCATCCCCGAAATCTTCCGCGACATCGTGCTCACGGAGGCGTCGTCTCCCAGTAGGCCCGCGAGACTCTTGAGCGATGTGAGCTTGCTTCGATCGAAAGGCTTCAGCGCTCCCAGCAACTCGGCAAACATCGCGGGATCACGCTCAGCATCCTTGCGGGTAGGTCGCGTTTTCAGACTGCCCGGCGTGGGCGCTTTTCGGTTCATTTCCATTTTTCCCCTCCCGGCGCGGTTAATCCGCGTCCGTTGGCAACAGGAAGACCTGACTGGTATTTCATGGCAATGGTGCGGCACCCATTTTCAAAACGCGGCAGAATATTGCAAACGCGTCAGGCTTTTCTGCAAAACGACGGGATTACCGTCCGCTTCCAAATAATCGGAAATCGCCGATTTTCGGCCTCCTACGAAGGGCGACGCACCGTCGCTCCAGAATGGGAGGAGAATTCAAATGGACTTTGCAGAATTTCAACGTGGCTCAAAACCGGGACCGATTGATCCCCTGATCAACCTTATGTCGGGCGCCGACGAGGAGACCCTTAGCCGGTTGCCACAGCGGGAGCGCGACCAGGTAAGAGGAAGCGGCTACCTCATGCTTGGGACCGCAGTCTACGACATCGGGCTGATGACGTATGCGGGCTGGCGGCTTATCGCACCTGACGTGAACCTCCTGCCGGCCTATCTGATCCTTGGCGCATTTTTCGCGACGTTCGTTGTCTTGATCGACAGCCAGATCCTGCGAGCCAGCTGGTTCACCCACGGGCTCAGCGAGCTAAAGCGCGGCGGTCTTCAACTTGAGCAGAACTGGGCGCAGTCGATCAAAGCGTATCTGATGACGGGCGTTCGCCTGGGGCAAGCCGCCGCGACCTCCGCCCTACTTGTCATCGCCGCTACTGTAGGGTTGTTCCAAGCGGACATCGCGGCGAAGATCGAGGAGTGGCAACACGCGAAAAACGGCGCCTTAATGGCCACCACCAGCGCGATCGTCGACGAGGCTCTTTCTCGTCAAGCGGCCGCGCTGAAGACCGACGAGGCGCGGCTCGACGAGCTTCATGCGCAGGAAGCCACATTCCGCATGCAATCGGTCAACCCAAAATCCGATGACCCCGCCTGGGTCGCCGCTCAAGCCGATTTCGATCGTCTGACAGCACGCAAGGCCGCGACTGAGCAGGCGCTGCTAGCCGCGCGGACATTTGCGAGCAACGAGCTTTCGGGTGTGAAAGCTGAGCCTGGAAATTCCGGGAAGGCAGGCAATGGCCCCGTCCGCGCGGCGGCGCTCGAACGGGTGAAGGCCGCCGAGGCGGCGGATAATGCAGCGGCGAGCGACCTTGGTGCGGCGCGCGATCGCCTAACGGCACTCACCGAGGGCAGCCGTGCAAGCATCGAGGCGAACAAGGCCGCCTCGGTGGCCCAGCTTGAGAGTCTTGCGCCGACCTTACGCGCCGCCGAGGCCCTGGTCCTGAGCGAGCGGGCGAGTTTGGCAGCGGCAACGGCCAGTCGCGAGGCAACCATCGCCACACAAGTGGCGGCATCGCCCTCCTTTGTTAGGCAGGATGGCGGGCTTCTGATTCAGATCAGCGCGGTTGCCGCGTTGGCGCATGAAAATGCGGAGGTCGGCCTTTTCGTGCTTCTCATCGAGATAACTTCGCTTGGTCTGGAAGTCGCGGCGATCCTGACGAAAATCACGTCGCTCACGCCGAGCGTCTACAGCGCGGTCGTCGCGAGAGACGCATATATCAGTGCGGGCGAAACGGTGGACGAACTGCTCAACGCACGGAGAGGTCGTCCCGACGATGGCGAGCGCCTCGCCCTTCCTCTGCCGGAGCCTCTGCCGTTGCCGCCGGATAGCAGCGAAGCGCTCCTTCCCGAGCCAATCATCGGCGACACTAAGAACGACGTTTCGACCACGGTTCCTGCTGTCCCGCCATCGGAGCTCGAACCAAGTCCGGTTGT
>JBEHYA010000038.1:0-17577 GCA_048498415.1 Pseudomonadota bacterium | reverse complement strand
TCGCCCTATGGGCTTCGGCGGACGAGTTAGCCAAAAACTCGTTATATGGCGCACTCGCCCACCGTAGCCTTTAGGCGAAGGTGGGTCACTCGCGCCATTTCCTTTTCGACGGAAATGGCGCTTTTGCCTCACATTATGGCCTGTATGCCCCGGCGGAAGCCGGGGCTCATCTGGTCATTTGCCGAATGCTGGTAAATGGGCCCCGGCCTTCGCCGGGGCATACCCTGAAGGCGGCCAAAACCAGATCGACTTTTTGGGCAACTTTTTCCCATGTTCCCGCGGCTCCACATCCGCCTGTAATCGTGTGGCTAAGCCATTACAAACGCTTGCTATGGGGGTCTAAAAGTTTATATTCCGGCCAGATTGAAGACGGCCCCGAGTCACCTATATTGGGTATAAATCCTGACGCAAATGTCCACTGAGCTGGTTGAGACGTACTTACCTGTTTTCGTGTTTTTAATCATCGCCATCGGTATGGCGACCGTGATGATCGGCTTGCCGTTCCTTATCGCGAAACAAAAACCGGATGCAGAAAAATTATCGGCCTATGAATGCGGCTTTCCCGCCTTTGAAGACGCGCGCGTGAAATTCGACGTGCGGTTTTATCTCGTCTCTATTTTATTCATCATCTTCGATCTTGAAATTGCATTTCTGTTTCCGTGGGCCATTAGCCTGGGCCAGATCGGCATGCTGGGTTTTGTTTCCATGATGATCTTTCTTGCCGTGCTCACGGTTGGTTTCATTTACGAATGGCGCAAAGGCGCGCTGGAGTGGGAATAATGAGCACGCCAGCAACAAATATGGTTGTAAAGACGCCGGTGCAAATGGCGGAAGGCATTACAAAAACCGTGCAGGAGAAGGGTTTTCTGCTCACGACGCTCGACGATGTTCTGGCATGGGCGCGTACGGGTTCGATGTGGCCGATGACATTCGGTTTGGCCTGCTGCGGCGTGGAAATGATCCATGCCTATATGGCGCGTTATGACCTGGATCGCATGGGTATGATGCCGCGCCCGTCACCGCGTCAATCGGATGTGATGATTGTTGCCGGTACGCTCACCAATAAAATGGCGCCGGCGCTCCGCAAAGTTTACGACCAGATGGCAGAACCGCGCTGGGTGATTTCGATGGGCAGCTGCGCCAATGGCGGCGGCTATTATCACTATTCCTATTCGGTGGTGCGTGGCTGCGACCGCATTGTGCCGGTTGATATTTATATTCCCGGCTGCCCGCCCACGGCGGAAGCGTTGCTATACGGCATTATGCAGCTGCACCGTAAAATCCGCACCGGTCACAAGGTGATCCGTCGATGAGTGGAATCGATAAACTCACGGCGCTGCAAGCGCATATCGGCACGCTTTTAGGTAGCCGTGTTTTGGCGAGCCAGATCGTGCTGGAAGAGCTCTGCGTGACGGTGCAGCGCGATGCGTTGCGTTCGGTGATGACGAGTCTCCGCGATGACGCGGCCTGCCGTTTTGCCATGCTGGTGGATATCTGCGGCGCCGATTACCCGGAACGCGCGGAGCGGTTCGAGGTTGTCTATAATTTATTGTCGCTGGTCCAGAACCTGCGTCTGCGCGTGAAGGTGACGACGGATGAAAAAACATCCGTACCGTCGGTTGCCGGCATCTGGCCCGCTGCGAACTGGTTCGAGCGCGAGACCTATGATTTGTACGGCGTGCTGTTTGAAGGCCATCCCGATCTGCGTCGTATTCTCACCGATTACGGCTTTGAAGGGCATCCGTTACGCAAAGATTTCCCGCTCACGGGGTATGTGGAAGTGCGCTACGACGGCGAGCAGAAGCGCATTGTGTATGAGCCCGTACAACTGCCGCAGGATTTCCGCAGCTTTGATTATTTGTCCCCCTGGGAAGGCATGACGACCATGCAATTGCCGGGCGATGAAAAGGCGGCTGACCCCAACAAGCTGGTAAAGAAGGCCTGAGATGTCAGCGGAACCGGAAATCAAAACGTTTTCGATCAATTTTGGCCCGCAGCATCCAGCGGCGCATGGCGTGTTGCGCCTGATTTTGGAGATGGATGGCGAAATCGTTGAACGCGCCGACCCGCATATTGGTTTGCTCCATCGCGGCACGGAAAAGCTGATCGAATATAAAACGTATTTGCAGGCTATTCCGTATTTCGACCGGCTTGATTACGTGAGCCCGATGAACCAGGAGCATGCGTTTGCGCTGGCCGTGGAAAAACTGCTGCAGATCACGCCGCCGCTCCGCGCGCAATATATCCGCGTCATGTTCTCGGAAATCACGCGCATTCTGAATCATATTCTGAATATCACGACCTTCGCGATTGACGTGGGCGCCATTACGCCGTCGCTGTGGGGCTTCGAGCAGCGCGAAATTCTGATGGAATTCTACGAACGCGTCTCCGGCGCGCGCATGCACGCGAATTATTTCCGTCCCGGCGGCGTGCATATGGACTTGCCGCAGGGTTTAACCGACGATATTTGGGAATACACACAAAATTTCCCGAAATTCGTCGATGATCTGGAAAATTTGCTCACCCAAAACCCGATCTTCAAGCAGCGCACGGTCGATATCGGTGCCGTGAGTGCGGCGGATGCGATTGCGTGGGGCTTTACGGGCCCGATGCTGCGCGGTTCCAACGTCGCGTGGGATCTGCGCAAGTCGCAGCCCTACGATGTGTATGGCGAAATGGATTTTGATGTGCCGGTGGGTCTCACGGGTGACTGCTACGCGCGGTATCTGGTGCGCATTGAAGAAATGCGCCAGTCCAACCGCATCATTCAGCAGTGCCTGAAAAAGATGCCGTCGGGCCCGGTGAAGAGTGACGATCGCAAGATCGCACCGCCGCCGCGGGCTGAGATGAAGAATTCGATGGAAGCGATCATCCATCACTTCAAGTTGTATACCGAGGGCTACCATGTGCCCGCGGGTGAAACATATTCCGCGGTGGAAGCGCCCAAGGGCGAATTCGCCGTGTATCTGGTTTCGGACGGCACCAACCGCCCGTATCGTTGTAAAATTCGCGCGCCGGGCTTTGCCCATCTGCAAGCGAGCGATTTTATGTGCAAAGGCCACATGCTGGCCGATGCCGTTGCCGTGATCGGCTCCATGGACGTGGTGTTCGGGGAGATCGATCGCTGATGTTTAACTCAATCCGCAAACTCTTAATTGGAGACAAGAATATGCAGGAACGTCATCGTCCGCCGGTGCCAATAGGAACCATTAAAAAGGTCGCTTCCGATATTGGCCCCACCACGCCCGAAAAGCTTGTGGGTTCGGTATTTGAAATGCGCGGCCAGCAACCGGCTGTCTGCATCAGCATGACAATCGGCGACCGCACCGAACTGGTGCTCGTATCCCTCGCCAAATATTTCGCCGCCCGCTATATGTCCGCCACCCCCGATGAAAGCGACGTCTATGTCGTTAAGGCCCTCAAACCCGATGGCCTTATTCTTGCTGCGCATGGTACGCGCGAGACCATCCGGGCCAACTATATGCGCTGGTCGGATCTCGGGGATGAATCCCGAAATTATATCGCGCTTGTCGACGGCCCGCAGCCTGATCCGAACGCGTATGTCAACATGCTGGCCGATGATATGCGCCGGCAGGTCGTTGAAAAATTCCCCCTTGGCAATGTGGTCGATAAAGACCTTGAGCAGCATCAGATCGCTGACAGCATTGTCTATGGCCACTACATCGATTTCGAGCAGAAAGGCCCGAACCTGGAGCCCAGCCTGGGCAAGGTGATCGAAGACGGCTCGCTGGTGATCATCAGCTCCAGCATCGTGCCGTATATGCGCGAATTTATTCCCAACCTTCCTGAATTCCTTAGCCCGATGGGCCAGTGGAAGCATGAGTTAGTGAGATAATGAGCGCACCCAACCTTCATGCGGTGAAACAGCCGAAAGATTTTTCGTTCACGCCAGAAAATATGGCGCAGGCGAAGAAGATTTTGGCCAAATATCCGGAGACGCGCAAAGCCAGCGGTATGATACCGCTGTTGCAGCTGGCGCAGGCGCAGCATGACAACTGGCTTCCTGTCGCGGCCATGAATTATGTGGCCGATATGCTGGAAGTGCCGCGCGTGAAGGCCTATGAAGTGGCGAGCTTCTACACCATGTTCAACCGTGCGCCGGTGGGCAAATATTTGCTGCAGGTCTGCACCACCACGCCGTGCTGGCTACGCGGCAGCGACGACATCAAGCATGTATGCAAGAGCAAGCTCGGCATTACCGACGGGCAAACAAGCGCCGACGGCATGTTTAGCATGATGGAAGTGGAATGCCTTGGTGCCTGCGTAAACGCGCCGATGGTGCAGATCAACGACGATTACTATGAAGATTTAACCGGCGAGAATTTTACCGCCATTCTGGATGACCTGAGTGCAGGCAAGAAACCCCGGATCGGTTCGCAAACCGGCCGGCAGGGCGCCGCGCCGCAGAAGAAGGTGGGATGATGCTGGCCGAGAAAGACAAGATTTTCACGAATTTATACGGCGAGCAGCCATGGCAACTGGAAGGCGCCCGCAAGCGCGGCATCTGGGCCGATACCAAGAGCCTGATTGCGCTGGGCCGCGACAAGATTATTGAAGAGACCAAAAATTCGGGCCTGCGCGGCCGCGGCGGGGCGGGGTTCTCGACGGGCATGAAGTGGAGCTTCATGCCCAAGGAAGTCAAAGATCGCCCGCATTTTTTAGTTATTAACGCCGATGAATCCGAACCCGGCACCTGCAAAGACCGCGATATTCTGCGCTTCGATCCGCACCGGTTGCTGGAAGGCATTCTGGTCTCCAGCTTCGCCGTGCAGGCGCACGCCAGCTACATCTATATTCGCGGCGAGTTTGTGTATGAAGCCAAGGTTTTAGAAGCGGCGATTGAAGAAGCGTATGCGGCAGGGCTGCTCGGCAAAAACGCCGCCGGTACCGGCTGGGATATGGATATCTATGTGCATCGCGGCGCCGGTGCGTACATTTGCGGCGAAGAAAGTGCGCTGCTGGAAAGTTTAGAGGGCAAAAAAGGCCAGCCGCGCAACAAGCCGCCATTCCCTGCGAATGCCGGTTTATATTCATGCCCCACAACCGTGAACAATGTGGAAACCATCGCCGTGGTGCCGGAAATTCTGCGCCGTGGGTCGGCATGGTTTGCCGGCATTGGCCGCGAGAAAAATTCGGGCACCAAAATTTATTGCATCAGCGGCCACGTGAACCAGCCCTGCAACGTCGAGGAAGCGATGAGCATCCCGATGAAAGAGCTGATCGAAAAATACGCCGGCGGCGTGCGCGGCGGCTGGGATAATTTATTGGCGGTTATTCCCGGCGGCTCCTCCACGCCCATGCTGCCCAAAGATATCTGCGATACCGTGCTGATGGATTTTGATGCGCTCAAAGCCGTGCAGTCGGGCTTGGGCACAGCGGGTTTGATCGTGATGGATAAATCCACCGATCTGATTTATGCCATCGCGCGCCTCTCGCGCTTTTACATGCACGAAAGCTGCGGCCAGTGCACGCCGTGCCGCGAAGGCACCGGCTGGCTCTACCGTATGATGCTGCGCATGGTGAAGGGCCAGGCCGAGATCAAAGAAATCGATATGCTCATCGATGTGACGCGCGAAATTGAAGGCCATACCATCTGCGCGCATGGCGATGCGGCGGCGTGGCCCATTCAGGGGCTCATCCGCCATTTCCGCCCGCTTGTGGAAGAGCGCATCATGCAATACCGAAAGCAGGCCGCGTAAATCATGCCCAAGCTTAAGATCAACGATACCGAGATTGAGGTGCCCGCCGGCACCAGTGTGTTGCAGGCGTGCGAAATGCTGGGCCTTGAGATCCCGCGCTTTTGCTACCACGACCGTTTAAGCGTGCCGGGCAATTGCCGCATGTGCCTGGTGGAAGTTGAAAAAACGCCCAAGCCGCAGGCGAGCTGCGCCTTGCCGTGCGCCGATAACATGGTCGTAAAGACGCTGACTCCGGTTGTGCAGCGCGCGCGCAAGAACGTGATGGAAATGCTGCTCATCAACCACCCGCTGGATTGCCCGATCTGCGATCAGGGCGGTGAGTGCGATCTGCAGGATCAGGCGGTAGCCTATGGTTTCGACCGCGGCCGTTACACCGAGAATAAACGCGCGGTGAAAGATAAAGATCTGGGCCCGCTGGTCGATACCGCAATGACGCGCTGCATTCAATGCACCCGCTGCATCCGCTTCGCGGATGAAATTGCCGGCACGCCCGTGATGGGCGCGTTTGGCCGTTCCGAACATATGGAAATCGGCACCTATATTGAGAAAGCCGTGGCCACCGAACTTTCCGGCAATCTGATTGATTTGTGCCCGGTCGGCGCGCTTACCAACAAACCCTATGCCTTCGAAGCGCGGCCGTGGGAATTGCAGAAGACGGAAACGATTGACGTGCTGGATGCCGTTGGCAGCAACATTCGTGTGGATGCGCGCGGGCGTGAAGTCTTGCGCATTCTGCCACGCCTCAATGAAGACGTGAACGAGGAATGGATCAACGACCGCACGCGCTTTGCCTGCGACGGCCTGAAGTATCAGCGCCTTGACCAGCCCTATATGCGCGCGCCGAATGGCGAATTGCAGCCCTGCACCTGGCCAGATGCCATTGCGGAAGCCGCCAAGCATTTGAAGATGGTGCCGGCCGCCGGCATCGGCGCGATTGCAGGTGATCTGTGCGACGTGGAAAGCATGTTCGCGCTGAAATCGCTGATGCAGAAACTGGGCAGCCAAAATTTCGACTGCCGGCAGGATGGCGCGAATTACGATGTGAGCACGCGCGCGGCCTATACCTTCAACACCACCATCGCCGGCATTGAGCAGGCGGATGTTATTCTGATTATCGGCGCCAATCCGCGCCTTGAGGCGACACTGGTGAATGCCCGCATCCGCAAGCGCTGGTTGCAGGGTGGTTTGCGCGTGGGCGTGATCGGCGAAAACGCGGATCTTAGCTACCCCACCCAACATCTGGGTAACACCACGGCGATTTTGGATGATCTGCTGCATGGCCGCCATGCCTTCAGCCAGACGTTGAAGAACGCCAAGAACCCGATGGTGATTGTGGGTGCGCAGGCGCTGGCCCGCAAAGACGGCGCGCATATTCATGTGCGTGCTCGCCAGATTGCCGAAGCCTTCAACATGGTACGCGAAGGCTGGAACGGCTTTAACGTGCTGCAAACGGCGGCTTCGCGCGTGGGCGGCCTTGATATCGGCTTTGTGCCAGGCCCGGGCGGCAAGAACACCAATGAAATTCTCAAAGCCACCGAAGCCGGCCAGATGGGCGTGCTGTATTTATTGGGCGCGGATGAATTTGATATGCGCCGCATCGGCCGCGGCACTTTTGTGATTTATCAGGGCCACCATGGCGATGCCGGCGCTTCCGTTGCCGATATTGTATTGCCGGGCTGCGCCTACACGGAAAAAAGCGGCTTATATGTGAATTTAGAGGGCCGCGTGCAGGCGGGCCGCCGGGCGGTCTCCCCGCCGGGTGACGCCAAGGAAGACTGGGCGATTTTGCGCGCGCTTTCCGCCACGCTGGCCCAGCCGCTGCCCTTCGATACGCATGCGCAGCTGCGCCAGAAACTGGTGGAAGCCTATCCGCACTTCGCGCATCAGGATGAAATCATGCCCGCCAAATGGTCGGCCTTTGGCCGCGACGGCGTGCTGGACCCGGTGCCATTTGCGGCTGCCGGTAATTTCTACATGAACGACGTGATCTCCCGCGCATCGCCTACCATGGCGAAATGCGTTGAAGTCTTTACGGCCCCCGTGCGGGAGGCTGCGGAATGAACGAGCTGTTAGATACCTTCACCCAGTTTATCCAGACGCCCATCGGCGCGCTGGTGTGGATTGTTATTCGCATTATCGCCATTCTGCTGCCCGTGCTGCTGGGCGTGGCGTATTTAATTTATGCCGAACGCAAGGTGCTGGCCGCCATGCAGCTCCGCATGGGCCCCAACGTGGTGGGCCCGTTTGGTTTATTGCAGCCGATAGCGGACGCCATCAAGCTGATGGGCAAGGAAACGATTATTCCTACCGGCGCCAACAAAGTGATTTTCATGGGCGCGCCGATGCTCACGTTCTTCCTCGCGCTGGTCGCCTGGGCGGTTATTCCGTTCCAGGAGCGGGTGGTGCTGGCGAATGTAAATGTGGGTGTCTTGTATCTGTTCGCCATTTCGTCGCTGGCGGTCTATGGCATCATCATGGCGGGCTGGGCGTCGAATTCGAAATACGCGTTTCTGGGCGGCTTGCGCAGCGCGGCGCAGATGGTGAGTTATGAAGTCTCAATTGGTCTTGTGATCATCACCGTGCTGCTGCTGGCAGGTTCCCTGAACCTCTCGGAAATCGTGAAGGCGCAGGCGCATATGTGGTTCGCCATTCCACTGTTCCCGATGTTTATCGTGTTCTTTATTTCGGGCCTCGCCGAAACCAACCGCGCGCCGTTCGATTTGCCGGAAGGTGAATCCGAACTCGTGGGCGGTTTCAACGTGGAATATTCCTCCATGTCGTTCGCGCTGTTCTTCCTTGGCGAATACGCCAACATGATTTTGATGAGCGCGATGACCAGCATTCTGTTTCTGGGCGGCTGGCTCTCGCCGTTCAACTTCGCGCCGTTCACGTGGCTGCCGGGCATTATCTGGTTCATCCTTAAAATCTGTTTCTGCTTATTCCTGTTCCTGTGGGTGCGCGCCACCCTGCCGCGTTACCGCTATGACCAGCTGATGCGTTTGGGCTGGAAGGTTTTCCTGCCGCTTTCGCTGCTTTATGTGGTGGGCGTGGCGGGCTATCTGGTCGCAACAGGCAATTTCCCGGTGGGTGGCTAAATGTTCAGTGCCGCAAGACGTTTCATTCTGTGGGATATCATCAAGGGCATGGCGCTGACGCTCAGCTACATGTTCCGCCGCCGCGTGACGATTAATTACCCGTTCGAGAAGGGCCCCATCAGCTCGCGCTTCCGCGGGGAGCATGCCTTACGCCGCTATCCCAACGGGGAAGAACGCTGCATTGCGTGCAAGCTGTGTGAAGCGATTTGCCCAGCCCAAGCCATTACGATTGAAGCCGAAGCTCGCGACGACGGCAGCCGCCGCACCACGCGCTACGATATCGACATGACCAAGTGCATTTATTGCGGGTTATGTCAGGAAGCCTGCCCGGTGGATGCGATTGTGGAAGGCCCGAATTTCGAATTCGCGACCCAGACGCATGAAGAGCTTTTGTATAACAAAGAAAAACTGCTGGCCAATGGCGACCGCTGGGAAGCCGAGATTGCCGCCAATTTAGCGCGTGAGGCGAAGTACAGATGATCACGACGCTGATGTTCTATATGTTCGCCGCGGTGCTGATTATATCGGCACTCATGGTGATCACGTCTAAAAACCCGGTGCATTCGGTGCTGTGGCTTATTCTGGCGTTCTTTAACGCAGCCGGTTTGTTTTTGCTGCTCGGCGCCGAATTCGCGGCCTTCATTCTCATCATCGTCTATGTGGGCGCGGTCGCCGTACTATTCCTGTTCGTGGTGATGATGCTGGATATCAATTTCAAAGACCTGCATCGCAGCAATAAACCTACCATGCTGATTGGTTTGCTGGTCGGCGCCGTGCTGATTGCACAGCTGGTAATGACGGCATGGAACTGGCAGAGCCTGCCGGAAGCTGCCGCCCATGTCGCCAGCCCCAGCACCGCGCGGTATGAAATCATCCGCAACGACGGCACGCATGAATTCAAGGCGAGCCTCGCGAATGAAAACGCGAAGGGTGAGATTTTCGATAAATCAAACCCCAAAGCGATTAAAACAGTCATTTCCGCCGCACCGGAAACCTACAAGGACAAGCCCGCGCCATCCAATGCGCATGCGCTGGGTGCCGTGCTGTATACCGACTTTATCTATCCCTTCCAGCTTTCCGGCCTGGTGCTGCTGGTCGCCATGATCGGCGCGATCACATTAACGCTGCGCCACCGCACCGATACCCGCCGGCAGGATTTGAACGCCCAGATCACCCGCGCACGTAAAGACGTGGTTGAAGTGCGCAAGGTAGAGAAGGGGACCGGCATATGATGGATATCGGCATCAACCATTACCTGGCCGTCGCCGCCATTCTATTTTCGATTGGTATTCTTGGGCTGTTTTTAAACCGCAAGAACGTGATCATCATTCTGATGTCTATCGAACTGATTTTGCTGGCCGTGAACATCAACTTCGTTGCGTTCTCGGCCAAGCTGCATGACCTGACGGGGCAAGTTTTCACGCTGTTCGTGCTCACGGTGGCGGCGGCAGAAGCGGCGATTGGTTTGGCTATTCTGGTCATCTACTTCCGTAACCGCAAAACCATCGCGGTTGACGATATTAATCAGATGAGGGGCTAAGGGATGCCTTTAAGTGTTGTTGCCTTATTCGCGCCACTGCTGGGCGCCCTGATCGCCGGCCTGTTTGGCCGCCGCATCGGCGACCGCGCTTCGCAGCTGGTCACCTGCGGCCTGATGCTGGCGCTGGCGGTAATGGCGGTTATTCAGTTCCACGAAGTCGCTATTCTGGGCCATGCCTCCACCTATGTGATCGCCGAATGGCTGGATAGCGGCAAGATGCACGCCGCCTGGAAGGTGAAGTGGGATACGCTCACCGCCGTGATGGTCGCGGTGGTCTCGGTTGTCTCCACCTGTGTGCATATTTATTCGGTCGGCTATATGAGCCACGACAAGTGCATTCCGCGCTTCATGGCTTACCTCAGCCTGTTCACCTTCTTCATGCTGGCGCTGGTCACGGGTGATAACCTTGCCCAGATGTTCTTCGGCTGGGAAGGCGTGGGCCTGGCTTCGTATCTTCTCATCAACTTCTGGTTTGAAAAAGACAGCGCGAATAACGCTTCCATCAAAGCGTTCCTGGTGAACCGCGTGGGCGATTTTGGCTTT
Source organism: Pseudomonadota bacterium (assembly GCA_048498415.1). GTDB lineage: Bacteria > Pseudomonadota > Alphaproteobacteria > UBA9219 > RGZA01 > JBEHYA01. The sequence continues at coordinate 6,679 of JBEHYA010000038.1, read as the reverse complement.
GTGCTGGGTATTTTCGGCTGTTTCTTCCTGTTTGGCTCGATTGAATTCGCGCCCATCTTCCAGCAGGCGCCGCAGTTCACGGATAAAACCATTGAATTTCTGGGTATGCACCTGAAGGCGCTGGATACCGTGGCGCTGCTTTTGTTTGTAGGCGCCATGGGTAAATCGGCGCAGCTGTTCCTGCATACATGGCTCCCCGATGCCATGGAAGGCCCCACGCCGGTCTCCGCCCTTATTCATGCCGCCACCATGGTGACTGCGGGCGTGTTCATGGTCGCGCGCCTGTCACCGTTGTTCGAATACGCGCCGGATGCGCTGGCGGTTGTTTCCATTCTGGGCGCCGTCACGGCGATTATCGCCGCCACGATTGGCCTCACCCAGTTCGATATCAAGCGCGTGATTGCGTATTCAACCATGAGCCAGCTGGGCTACATGTTCTTTGCGGCGGGCAATTCGGCCTACGAAGCTTCCATTTTCCATCTGATGACCCATGCGTTCTTCAAAGCGCTGCTGTTCTTAGGGGCAGGTTCCGTCATTCACGCATTATCGGGCGAGCAGGATATGCGCAAAATGGGCGGCGTGTGGAAGAAGATCCCCATCACGTATACCTTGATGTGGATTGGTTCGCTGGCGCTGGCCGGCATTGGCATTCCGGGCGTATTTGGTCTGGCCGGGTTCTATTCCAAGGACATCATTCTGGAAGCTTCCTATGCCGCCGGCACCTGGGAAGGCCATCTGGATTACTGGCTGGGCGTGATCGCCGCGTTCATGACGGCGTTCTATTCATGGCGCCTGATCATCATGACCTTCCACGGGCATTTCCATGGTGATCATCATGCCCTTGATCACGCGCATGAATCCCCGCCGGTGATGCTGGCGCCGTTATTTGTGCTGGCGCTGGGTTCACTGATTGCCGGCGTGGCATTTGCCGATCTGTTTGTCGGCCCGCATGCGATCGAAGAGTTCTGGCGCAGCGCCATTCTGGTGCGCAGCGACGTTCACCCCGCCATGGAACACGCCGAAGAAGTGGCGGAATGGGTTAAGTTCGTGCCGCTGGTGGCGGCCATGAGCGGCATTGCGTTTGCCTTCCTGTTCTACGCCGTGTGGAAGGATTTGCCGGATAAAATCTCCCGCGCGCTGGGCGGCCTTTACCAGATGGTCTATCGCAAATACTACTTCGACGAGATTTACGATTTCATTTTCGTCAAAGGCGCGAAGAAGCTGGGTGCGCTGCTGTATCAGTGGGGCGATAACAAGACGATTGATGGCTTAGGGCCGGATGGTCTCTCGTTCGTCTCCAAGGCGTTTGCGGGGCAGGTCAGCCGGCTGCAGACGGGCTATATTTATCATTACGCCTTCGCCGTGGTGATCGGCGTGGTGGTTCTTTTGGTCTGGATGGGGCGCTGACATGTTTGATACCTCATCTTACCCCATTCTCTCGGTTCTGACCTTCCTGCCGATTGCCGGCGTGGTGCTGATGCTGCTGTTGCCCTCTGGCGCGGCGCGCATGACGGCGCTGGTGACCAGCCTTGCCACGTTTGCATTAAGTTTAGTGATGCTGGCCGGCTTTAACCCCGCCATTCACGACATGCAGATGGTGGAGCAGGTGAAATGGCTCACCGTCAGCGGCGTGGAAATTCTTTATAAGAAAGGCGTGGATGGGCTTTCCATCTGGTTCGTGGTGGCCAGCGCCTTCCTGGTGCCCATCTGTTTGATTGCGGCATGGAACAGCATCACGACGCGCGTGCGGGAATTCATGATCCTCATGATGGTTTTGGAAACCATGATGATCGGCATGTTCACCGCGCTCGATTTCGTGCTGTTCTACGTGTTCTTTGAAGGCGTGCTGCTGCCGATGTTCCTGCTGATTGGCGTGTGGGGCGGGGCGGGGCGCGTGCATGCCTCGTACAAATTCTTCCTGTATACGCTGCTGGGCTCCGTGCTCATGCTGGTCGCCATTATCGCCATGGCGGTGCATATGGGCACAACCGACATGGTGAAGATGTTCGGCGCCGATTTCCCCAAGGAATGGCAGGTCTGGCTGTGGCTGGCGTTCCTGGCATCCTTCGCTGTCAAAACCCCCATGTGGCCGGTGCATACGTGGCTTCCCTACGCCCACGTTGAAGCACCTACCACGGGCTCCGTCATTCTGGCCGGTATTCTGTTGAAGATGGGCGGTTACGGCTTTATCCGCATCAGCATTCAGATGCTTCCCGATGTCAGCCATGACTTTATGACGCTGATGTTCATCCTTAGCGGCATTGCCATTGTCTACACCTCGCTGGTCGCGCTGGTGCAGACCGATATGAAGAAGCTGATTGCGTATTCTTCCGTGGCGCATATGGGCTTTGTGACCATGGGCGCGTTCAGCTTCACTTCCCAGGGCATGGAAGGCAGCGTGATGGTGATGCTCTCGCACACGCTTGTGTCATCCGCTTTGTTCCTGTGTGTGGGCGTGGTCTACGACCGGCTGCACACGCGTGAAATCGCGCGCTATGGCGGCATTGTAAACAACATGCCGCACTTTGCGCTGTTTGCGATGCTGTTTACCATGGGCTCGGTGGGCCTGCCGGGCACCAGCGGCTTCGTGGGTGAGTTTTTGGCCATGCAGGGCGCGTTTCTTGCCAGTACGTGGATGGCGGCGGTCGCCGGCCTTGGTGTTATTCTGGGCGCGGCGTACATGCTATGGCTCTATCGCCGCGTGTTCTACGGCCCGCTGACCAAGCCGGATGTAATGGCGATGAAGGATCTGGCGTGGAACGAATATGCCGCGCTGCTGCCGCTTGCCGTTTTCACCATCTGGATGGGCGTGCAGCCGAATGTGTTCAAGAGCTACGTCACGCCGACCACCAACCACATTATGGAAGCGATCACGCATACGGCGTCGCCGCTGCCGGTGCCTAAAAAGGTAGGCAAGTAACATGGATTATTCGGCCCTTATCAACCTTGCCCCGGAACTTTTGCTGGCGTTTGTCGGCATGTTCCTGCTGATTGCTGCCGCCATCATGGGCGACAAGGCGGCGCGCAAAATCAATGTGGCGGCGGGCCTCAGCTTTATTCTGGCGCTGGTGTTCACGGTGTATCTGGATGGCGGCGCAGCGCTGCCGGTGGCCGATAGCGCCACGCACGATGCGTTTGCCAAATATTTCAGCCCGCATGTAAGTGTGGATGCGTTCAGCTATTTCCTCAAAGCGTTAATTCTGGTGGCAGCATTAGCCGCTACGATGCTCAGCCACAATATGCTGCGCCGGGCGGACTCCCGCGCGGAATACCCCGTGCTGATCATTTTCGCCACGCTTGGCATGATGCTGATGGTCTCGGCGCAAAGCCTGTTATCGCTGTATCTGTCGCTGGAATTGCAGAGCCTGACGCTATATGTGCTGGCCTCCATCCGCCGCGACGATACGCGTTCCAACGAAGCCGGCCTGAAGTATTTCGTGCTGGGCGCACTGGCTTCCGGTCTGCTGCTGTATGGCATTTCCATGATTTACGGCACCACGGGTTCGGTGAACTTCGCCAATATCGCGCATGCGCTTTCAGCGGGTAAGCCGCCGGTGGAAGCGGTGCTGGGCTTTGTGTTCATTCTCTCGGCCTTTGCCTTCAAAATTTCCGCCGCGCCATTTCATATGTGGACGCCGGATGTGTATGAAGGCGCGCCCACGCCGATCACCGCGTATTTTGCCAGCGCCGGCAAGCTGGCGGGCCTGGGCCTGTTCATCAAGCTGATCGCGGTGCCGTTTGTTTCCATGCACCATCAGGCCCAACAAATTCTCATTCTGCTTTCCATCATGTCGATGGCATGGGGCGCATTCGCCGCGATGGCGCAAAGCAGTTTGAAACGACTGATGGCCTATAGCTCCATCGGCCATGTGGGCTACGCGCTGGTGGGTCTGGTGGCAGGCGGTGAGGCCGGCATTGCGGCGACCATCGGTTATCTGATGATCTACCTGCCCATGACGGTGGCGGGCTTTGCGATCCTCCTTTCCATTCGCCATAACGGGCAGGAAGTGGAACAAATCAGTGACTTAGCCGGCTTTTCTAAAGTACGGCCCGTGCTGGCAGCCATTATGTCGCTGGTCATGTTCTCCATGATCGGCATTCCACCGTTAGCGGGCTTCTTTGGTAAGCTCTATGTGTTCACGGCGGCTGTGCAGGCCGGCTTTGCGTGGCTGGCGGTGGTGGGCGTGGCGCTCAGCGTGGTGGGTGCGTTCTATTACCTTCGCATCATCAAGGTCATGTATTTTGATAAGTTGGAAACGCGGTTTGATCCCGTTCCCGGCTGGGCCACGGGGCTGGTGCTGGCGGCCACAACCATTTTCCTGCTCGGCTTCATCGTGATGCCCGAATGGGGCACGCAGCTGGCCAGCCGCGCCGCGCATTCCCTGAACTGGACGTAAATAATGCAACTGCCCGCCGGCTATCGCCATGTGGGGTTTGTCACGATTGGCAGCACCATGGATGAAGCCGCGCGATTGCTAAAGCAAAGCGCGGATACCAATGGCACGGTGGTGAGCGCCCTCGAGCAGACCGGGGGCCGGGGCCGGATGGAGCGCGTGTGGGTTTCCCGCCCCGGCAACCTTTATGCCAGCATGATTTTAAAACCGCCCTGCAGCGCGTTGATATGGCCGCAACTAAGCTTTGTGATTGCGCTGGCGGTGCATGGCGCCGTGCGTAAATTATTGCCCACCAAAAACGTGCAGTTGAAATGGCCCAACGACGTGCTGGTGGAAGATAAAAAAATCTCCGGCATTCTTCTGGAAAAGCGCAGCGACATAAACGGCGAAGATGCGCTGGTGATCGGGTTTGGCATTAACTGCCTCAGCCATCCCACCGATACGTTGTATCCCTCTACCAGCCTGACGTTAGAGGGGGTGGATAATCTGGAACCCGAAAACCTGCTCCCTGATGTGCTGAAAACCTTCGATGCGTTTTATCAGGCGTGGCTCAAACATGGCTTTGCGCCCATCCGCGATGCGTGGCTGAATGTGGCGAAGGGGATTGGCCAGCCCATTAACGTGCGCCAGCAAAACGGGCAGATTTCCGGCATTTTTACCGATATTGCCGCGGAAGACGGCGCTTTATTAGTAACCACAGCGCAAGGCGAACTTGTGCGCGTGGGTGCGGGCGACGTATATTTCTAGCATGTTATTAGCCATTGATGCCGGAAATACCAATATCGTTTTTGCCGTATTCGACGGCGCCACGCTGAAAGGCGCCTGGCGCGCCGCGAGCGACACCGAAAAGACGCGCGATGAATACACCGTGCTGCTCTCGCACTGGCTGGCATCGGCGGGTTTGAAAACGGCCGATATCAAAGACATCATTATCTCCAGCGTAGTGCCGAATATTGACTTCACGCTGAAGACCCTGTGCCGCGATATGTTTGCGTGCGAGCCGATGATCGTTGCCTATGGGCAGGTGGAGCTGGGCCTCAAAGTCCTGCTCTCCCGCCCGCATGAAGTCGGCGCCGACCGTCTGGCCGATGCCGTGGCGGCCAAGCATTTATATGGATCGCCCCTGATTATCATCGATTTCGGCACGGCCACTACGTTTGGCGTGCTCAATGAAGCAGGCGATTACATGGGCGGCGTGATTGCGCCGGGGATTAATCTGTCGTTGCAGGCGCTGCATATGGCGGCGGCCAAGCTGCCAAGCGTGAACGTGGCGCGGCCGGAGAAGGTGATTGGCACCAACACCATCGAAGCCATGCAGGCGGGCGTGTATTGGGGTTATGTGGGATTGATTGAAGGCATTGTGAGCCGCATGAAAACCGAGTTCGGCAAACCCATGAAGGTGATTGCGACCGGCGGCCTGTCGCCGCTGTTTCATCCGGGCGTGAAGGCGATTGATAAAGTGGATGGCGAACTCACGCTCACCGGCCTTCGCCTGATCTTCGAGCAGACAAAGAAAAAGTAAAATGGCAAAAACGGATCCCTATAAGCCGGGCGATGACGGCCTTTATTTCCTGCCCCTTGGCGGCGCTGGCGAGATCGGCATGAATTTGTCGCTGTATGGCACCGCGGGCAAATGGCTGATGGTTGATTTAGGCGTGACCTTTGCCGACGATACGATGCCGGGCGTGGACGTGATCATGCCCGATCCCACCTTCATTGCGGAACGTGCGGATGATTTAGTGGGCCTCGTGCTCACCCACGGCCATGAAGATCATTTGGGCGCCATTGAATATCTGTGGCCGCAGCTGAAATGCCCTGTTTACGCAACGCCCTTTACCGCCGCGCTGCTGCGCGCCAAGCTGGAAGAACGTGATTTGGCCCGGCAGGTGCGGATTATTGAAGTGCCGCTATCGGGCAAGATCAGCCTCGGGCCGTTTGAGTGCCAGTTTCTTTCTATCACCCATTCCATTCCGGAATCCAACTGCGTCACGATTAAAACCAAACACGGCACGGTGCTGCATACCGGGGACTGGAAGCTTGACCCTGGCCCGGTCGTGGGCGCAAAAACAGATGAAGCGGCGCTAAAGCGTCTTGGCATGAGCGGCGTGATGGCAATGGTGTGCGATAGCACCAACGCGTTGGTGCCCGGCCATTCGCGCTCGGAGAGCGAAGTGGCGCAAAGCTTTATGAAGCTGTTTGGCCGCTATAAAAACCGGATTATCGTGACGTGCTTTTCCAGCAATGTGGCGCGGTTGATGTCGATCCACATCGCGGCCCACGCTTTG
>JBEHYA010000037.1:0-17997 GCA_048498415.1 Pseudomonadota bacterium | reverse complement strand
TTTGTCCACAAAACCAAACTGGATTCCGGATTGCGCCGGCATGTTCATAAAGGATAGATGGGCCCCTGCCTGCGCAGGGGCATACGGAAATTAAATGCGCGGCAGCGTGACGCCTCTTTGCTTCATGTATTTGCCGGCGCGGTCGGCATAGGAAACTTCGGGCGGCGCATCGCCTTTCAAAAACAAAAACTGGCAGATGCCTTCATTGGCATAGACCTTGGCGGGCAGCGGCGTGGTATTCGAGATTTCCAGCGTCACATGGCCTTCCCATTCGGGCTCCAGCGGCGTCACGTTCACAATGAGGCCGCAGCGGGCGTAGGTGGATTTACCCAGACAGATCACCAGAATATCGCGGGGGATGCGGAAATATTCCACCGTGCGCGCGAGCGCGAATGAATTGGGCGGAATGATGCAGGTATCGGCCTTGCGTTCTACGAAGCTGGCGTTGGTAAAATTTTTGGGATCGATCAGCGCGTTATCAACATTGGTGAAAATCCGGAATTCATCGGCGAGCCGCGCATCGTAGCCATACGACGACAGCCCGAACGAGATCATGCCTTCGCGCTTCTGGGCTTCGACAAACGGCTCGATCATATTCTTGGCGGTCGCGTTTTCGCGGATCCAGCGATCGGACATAATGGACATAACTTATTCCTTGTCTTTCTTATTAGTATCTATTTGACGGCTGCGGCTTTGCTGCTTACGCTTGGCCAAATTCGCGCGCAAGGCTTCTGCTTCTCGCGCGAGGCGAACTTTAGTGGGCAGCGGGGCAGGTTTTTTCTTCATGCTTTCAGACGACATAACCCAGCTTATACCGACTATCCAGCCGGTTTTAAGACCTTTTCACAGCATTCCCATCAAAGACTGTGGAGAAAAGCTGGCTGACCTTGCAGCATATGGCGTTTTTGCCTTCGAAAACCCGCACCCTTACGTAAAAGCCGGCGCGACCTATGGGAATGCCAACCCTTTTATGCTGCGCCAGGGCGTGGCCGACAAGCTGGCCGCCGCGGCCAGGGCGCTGGCGGCACAAAAGCCCGGCTGGAAAATTAAGGTCTTCGATGCCTACCGCCCGGTGGCCGTGCAGAAATATATGGTCGCCTATTCCTTCATGGAACTGGCGCGCGATGCCGGCATTGACCCGCTAACGGTGAGTGGCGCGGAAAAAGATGAATTGCTGGCACGCGTTTACCACATCTGGGCGCCGCCCAATACCAACCCCTTAACCCCGCCGCCGCACAGCACGGGGGCGGCGCTGGATATTACGTTATTGGATGAGACGGGCCGCGACGTGGAAATGGGCTCCCCCATCGATCTCAACGGCCCGGAATCCGCGCCCGATTATTTTGCCGATAAAAACCCCACCTATCATGCGAACCGCGAATTCCTGAATGCGCTGATGACCGAGCACGGCTTCCTTCGCAACCCGCGCGAATGGTGGCATTTTTCCTATGGCGACCAGTTCTGGACGTGGTTAAAGAACGGCCAGCAACATACGGAAACGCCTGCTATTTACGGGCGCGTGGAATAGCTTTAAATTAGCGTTTCATTTTTTAAATCTATTTCAAATGACCGCCCTGCCCCAAACACCCTTTGAACTTGGCGTTGCCGTTTACGGTATTGTTGCTGCGCCGCTAAACGGGCTTTATGAAGCCATCGCGCCGGAAGTTGCCAAGCCGCCGAGTGAACGTTCGATGCAAAGTTATCGAACGGCCGATTATTGCGATAATACAGGCCGCTGGATGTATGCAGTACTGAGCGCAGGACCAAATATTCCGATTGAGGCCATCAGCCTTAAAAAACAGTTAGAACTTATCGCCGCCCATTGCGCGGAAAATTCTTTAGCACCTGACCTGCAGGAAGCAGCCGCGAGAACTATTATATTAATTGAAGCGTTTCTGACGGCAAATGCCAAAAAATATGAAGACATACCGGCGGTTTTTTATCCGCTGGGTGATGTAATGACGGCGGCTATTCGCAGGCTGCAAAGTGATGTGCATGACGCTTATAAAGCGCAGATTAAAGCGGCAACCATCAAAAACGTGATCGATTATTCGCCGGAAGAAAATGGCTACGTCAATATTTCGGCAAAACGCCTCATGGATAATGTGTTAGAGCCGCATCACCGGATCATGTTCTGGAAATGGCGCGGCTGGCACCATGATATTTTAACTCAAATCCGAACAGCCGAATCTCATATTATGCACAACGTTGATGGCGTGAAGGATATATCATTTGAATCTTCGCTGGCGCTGGCCGCGCACGATCTGGCAAGGGTTGAGCCCGAATTCAAACGCATCATGAAAGTGCCGATGGCTTCGCGCGCAGAACTTGATCCCGTCTACATCGCATTACTCGACCACGTGGATCGGGGTATTGAAAAAATTTATGACTTTCTAAAAGATCATTCGCCCGATGTTGCGGCCTATCTGCATGTATTTATGGGCCCGGTCGGCGCCCGGCATCTTCCTGCCCGCGCGCAACGCCCCAATGTTCGGGACTCATCGGCAACACCGGAAAACGCCCTGTAAAAGGCGATTAAACGCTAGCAAAAATCCGCTTGATCGGGCCCGGTATAGTCTTTACCTATAGCCCAACTGAATTCGCTTCAGTCGCTGCTGTAGCTCAGGGGTAGAGCACGTCATTGGTAATGACGGGGTCGTAGGTTCGATTCCTATCAGCAGCACCATTCTTTGTTAAAAAAAGTTTCCGGGTTTCACTCAATCTTTGGAGGCTAGAATGAAAAAAATACTCTCCCTTACTACATTTATATTGTTTTCTCTAATGACCATCAATTGTGCACACGCCAATGGTGGGTGGCAGTCCAACGGCTACGGAGGTTCTTATGGTACCGGTAGCAATTCGGGCGGTGGATACCAATCGAACGGTTATGGCGGTGTCTATGGCACTGGCAATAACTCTGGTGGTGGGTATCAATCCAATGGCTATGGTGGTGTATACGGTACTGGAAACAATTCAGGCGGCGGCTATCAATCTAATGGATACGGTGGCGTGTATGGCACTGGGAATAATTCAGGTGGCGGTTGGCAAGGTAATGGCTATGGCGGTGTTTATGGAACTGGCACTAATTCAGGCCGTTCATGCCAATCAAATGGTTATGGCGGGATGAACTGCAATTAGTGATCCGAAATCAGGGCTTCTCCGTATAACTATTAGATAACTTTCAGGAGCCCTCCATGTCATCCCTCGAAGCCCTTCGCGAAGCCCTGCCGGATCATGCCAAGGATTTGAAGTTGAACCTTTCCACGCTGGTGGGGGAAACGGGGCTGTCGGATGTGCAGAAGGCGGGCACGTTTATTGCCTGTGCGCTGGCGGCGCGGAATGCGGCGCTGACGAAGGCGGTGATGGAGCATTTTGGCCCCGCCCTGTCGCCGGAACAGTTGAGTGCGGCCAAAGCCGCGGCCTCCATTATGGGGATGAATAATATTTACTACCGCTTCCTGCATATTTCCGGGAATAAGGAATATTCGAAAATGCCGGCGCGGCTGCGTATGAATGTGATCGGCACGCATGGCGCGGACAAGATTGATTTTGAACTGTGGTCGCTGGCGGTCTCGGCCATTAATGGCTGCGGCATGTGCATTGATAGCCATGAAGCGAAGCTGCGCGAACATGGCGTGGGCGCGGAAGTTATTCAGGGCGCGGTGCGTATTGCGGCGGTGATCCACGCGGTGGCCGCCGTGCTGGATGGCGAAGAAGCCGTTGGCAACAAAACGGCTTTATCGGCCGCCTGATGTCAGCATGAAGCCCAGCGCCGTAAGCGCCAGGCACAGCACCACCGAGCCCGCGATATAGCCAGCAGCAACCGCCATGTGGCCCGCGCGGATAAGGTTGAAGGTCTCCAGACTGAAGCTGGAAAAAGTGGTGAACCCGCCGCAGAAACCGGTAGCGAGCAGCAGGCGTAAATTATTGTGGGTTTCACTATCCGGGTAACGCAGCAGCCAGCCGGCTAGCATGCCGATGATAAGCGCCCCCAGTAAATTCACTACAAACGTGGCATAGGGCAGAATATGCTGCGTATACCGCGCGACAATCACGCCCGCCACATACCGCGCCACACTGCCAAACGCACCGCCCAGCGCTACAAACAGAACAGGCATGATGGCTACTGGCATGGGCCGAACCACGGGCGATCGAACATGACAAGGTGCGAGACGCTCGGCCCGCCCTTCTCTTTCGGGCTGGGGTCATATTCGATGGTGAGGGCGGAAGCGCCCGCCGGTACATTGAGGCGAATGGTTTGTTCTTTGGGCATACCGTCTTTCAGGCGCGGCAGTTGCACAAATTTTTTGGCATCGCTGTCCAGCTGCAGCGTGATCTGGGTTTCCGGCCGATCCATGCCGGCGCGCAACTTCATATTCACGCAGCCCTTGCTGCTGCTGATCAGGCGCATGACAGAGCCCGATGGCAGCATGGTGAACCGTTCGATTTTGCCGGCTACGCCCATTTTAATATAGCTGGTGAGCCCTTCAATACGGCGGATTTCCACATAAGGCAGTTTGGCCGGCGTGGTCTCAACGATTTTGGCTAGTCCCGCCTCGCCCAGCACGCTGCCAGAACGGCTATCGCTTTCGGTTGCAACAAAGCCGGCGCCGGTGGGCACGTTGTGGACGGGCGAAAGTTCAGCGGGCATGAAATACAACAGCTTGGCGGCATCGATGCAGCGATATAAATACGCCGGGTCGCGGTTGGTTTCCGGCGCGCATTGGTAATCGGTGTAAAGCTTGATGTTCTGCAGGGCCGTCTGCTGCGGCAGGCTGGCGGCTTCTATATATGCCAAATTCGCATCCGTCTGGTTTTTCCACCAGCCTAGATTATAGGCGAGACCAAAGCAGAAGATCACGGCTGTCGCCACAGCATAGCCATAGGCCAGCCACGAGGCGCGGAAGGCCACGAAGGCGGCCGGCACGCAGATGAGCACCAGATAAATTACGTTATGCACGACCGCATATTGCGCATTACTCAGGGATTGCGCCCAGAAACCGAGGCCGCCGTGGAAATCCAGCTTCAGGCCATGCGGCAGTTCGAAGAAGGCGAAGACCAAAAAGATCAGCAGGCCGTTGATAAGAAACTCGCGCTGCGTTTCGGGTGACAGGCGGAAGAAGGCCAGCATGGGCAGCAGCATGAACGGGTCGAGCATGCGGTTGCTGACGTAATCCAGTTTCTTATCTACGTAGACGCTGACCGAAAACGCATCGAGCAACAAAACGCCCAGCACGCTCACCAGACAGAATGCGGCAAAAGGTTTACGCCAGAATTCATCGCGCTTGAGAATGGCGGCCAATAACAGGGTGAGGCCGGTCAGCGGCGCGCCGGCATAGACAATATAAAGGAGGCCGTTCTTGATGAAGTTGAAGCGCGCCAGCGGCTCGTTGGCGAACAGGTGCAGGCCGAAGCCATGCTGCGTGGAAACCTGCCAGCCGCAATAGATAAAGAAGGCGATCAGCCAGATTAAATAGGCGCTGCGGTTGCGGTTGTGGCGGCTATAGGCGAAGTAAATGACAAGGCTGGCAAGAAATACGACCCACCCCGCCGGCAGCGTGAGCATAAGCAGCGCAAGTGAAATACCGGTGCCGATAAAGCGGGGCTCGCCCGCCAGCAGCCGCTCGTAAAAATAAACAAAATAGAGCAACGCGACGATGAACAGGCTTTCCGGCGTGACCAGCGGCGCATAGGTGAGATAGACCGGCGCCAGCACGCCGGCGGCCGCAAGCGCCGCTGCCGGGCGCGGGCCCATGCCGCCATGAACCAGAATGGCCCGCATGGGAAAGAAAGCGGATGCAATGAAGGCGGTTTGCACAACCACAAGCGCCTGATAGCTGCCGGCAATGTTGCCCGCTTTCATAAGCGGCATGAGCAGCATGGCGTAAAGCGGCAGCGTATGGCCCGCTAAACCCAGCCCGCCCTGCCCCATCAGCCCGCGCGCTTCATCGGCATAACCAAGCGCATCCGGCCAAACAAAAGCGGGCCCGATGGCGAAGGCAAAAATTATGGCGGCGGTCAGGACTCCACAGAAGCTAAGAATGCTGACCGGCTCGGCTGGAAAAAGTTTGGCAACTGACTGATTCATATGATTAGTCGGTGTAATACGGGTTTAACCATTCGGTAAGGATTGATAGGCAAAAATTTCCATGCGCCCAGAGGGGCAGGAAATTATTGCCGGGACAGTTAAGGGTTTTTTCATGGCACAGCACGTAATCTGGTTAACAGGCCGAGGGTTGGTAGAGCCTCATCTTAAGCTCGCGCGTATTTTTTCTTCTGAATTTTTTTCGGAGTCGCGGTTATGAATCAGCTGCTGCAAACATTGCGCAACCTCGGCCCCGTTCGCATGGCCGCCCTGGCGGGTACGATTCTCGCCATGGTCATCTTCTTCGTGTTCCTGGCAACCAAGATGGCCAGTGGTCCGATGGGGCTACTTTATAGCAACCTTGATCCCGCCGATGGCGGCCAGATCGTGGCGCAGCTCGATACCCTTAAAGTTCCCTATGAAGTCGCCAATAACGGTACCAGCATCAAGGTGCCGACCGATATGGTGGGCAAGCTGCGCATGGAAATGGCGCAGAACGGCCTGCCCCGCGGCGGTTCAATTGGTTACGAGATTTTTGACCAGAAAGACGCGTTCTCGACCACCAGCTTTGTGCAGAACATCAATCAACTGCGCGCTTTGGAAGGCGAACTGGCCCGCACCATCGGCACGCTGACCTCCATTCAGTCGGCGCGGGTGCATCTGGTGCTGCCAAAGCATGAAATGTTCAGCCAGACCGACCAGAAAGCATCGGCCAGCGTGTTCCTGAAAATGAAATCGGCCACCACTTTAGATAAAGGCCAGGTCGCTGCCATCCGTCAGCTGATCGCGGCGGCTGTGCCTTCCCTGCAATCCGATAATATTTCGATTATTGATGACAAGGGCAACCTGCTGGCCAAAGCCATGGATAGCAGTTCGGCCGAAGCGCAGGCGAATACCCGCGATGAAGCCCGCATGAATTACGAAAAGGCGCAGGCCGCGAAGATTGAAGAAATTCTTTCCCGCACGCTTGGCTACGGCAAAGTCCGCGCGCAGGTATCGGCGGAAATGGATTTTGATAAAGTCACCACCAGCTCCGAGATCTACGATCCGGAAAGCCAGGTGGTGCGCAGCACGCAGAACGTGTCGGAAGAAGGCCAGTCGAGCGATGGCGGGTCGTCGTCGGGCGGCGCCTCTTCCAACCTCCCGGGCGGTCAGGCGCAGTCGGGCGCAGCGGGCACCAACAAGAACAACCGCAGCGAAGAGACCATCAATTACGAAATCAACAAAACCGTGCGCAATCAGGTGCGTGAAAGCGGCGTTGTGAAGAAACAGTCGGTTGCCGTGCTGGTGGATGGCATGTATGAACCCGCCGCCGATGCCGGCAAGCCCCCCACCTACAAGCCGCGCAGCAAGGAAGAGCTGGAACAGATCAAAGCGCTGGTGCGCAGCGCCGCCAACATTGATGCCACGCGCGGCGATACGCTGGAAGTTGTGAACATGCCGTTTGCCTCGAGCGAAAGCGATGCGACGGCGGCCGGCGCCAACAGCTTCATGAGCATGCTCACGCCGGAATTGATGCGCATGGTGGAATCGCTGATTTTGGCGATTGTCGGCTTGCTGGCCGTTCTTCTCGTGGTGCGCCCCATTCTCAAGCAGGTGTTTGATGGCGCGGGCGCGGCGGTGGCCGGCGGCGCCGATGGTAACCCTGCTTTGGCGGGTGGTGCAGCCGGCATGATCGCGGCAAGCGGCGCTGGCGGTGCCGTGAAGTTGCCGCCCCCGGGTGGTGCGCTGACCAGCCAGCTGGCGGCGGAAGCCGCGGCGGAAGCCGAAGCCCTTGACCAAATGATTGACCTTGCCCGTGTGGAAGGCCGCGTGAAGGCCAGTTCCATCAAGAAGGTTGGCGAAATCGTAGAAAAGCACCCCGAAGAAGCCGTGGCGATTTTACGTAGCTGGATCTATCAGGAGAATAACTGATGGCCGGACGCATGCGCGAAGATGTTCGTTCGTTAGGCGGGCCCGAAAAGGCCGCGGTGCTGATTTTGTCGCTGGGCGAAGAAAACGCCGCCAAGCTGTTCTCGTATATGTCGGATGACGAGATCAAGGAAATCAGCCAGGTGATGGCGAGCCTTGGCAACATCAGCTCCAATGTCATGGAAAAGCTGTTCGTTGAGTTTGCCGAGCAGATGTCATCCAGCGGCGCGCTGATGGGTTCGATGGAATCCACGGAACGCCTGCTCAAAAAAGTTCTCGACCGCGGCAAGGTCGATAACATCATGGAAGACATTCGCGGCCCCGCCGGCCGTACCATGTGGGACAAGCTGGCGAACGTGAATGAATCCGTGCTCGCCAACTATCTCAAGAACGAATACCCGCAAACCGTAGCCGTGGTGCTTTCCAAGATCACGCCGGAACATGCCAGCCGCGTGCTCAGCCAGCTGCCCGAAAGCTTCGCCATGGAAGTCATCATGCGCATGTTGCGTATGGAATCCGTGCAGAAAGACGTGCTCGATGATATCGAAAAGACGCTCCGCACCGAATTCATGAGCAATCTCGCCCGCACCAACCGCCGCGATGCGCATGAAATGATGGCGGAAATTTTCAACAGCCTCGACCGTGCTTCGGAAGCCAAGTTCATCTCCGCGCTTGAAGAACGCAACCGCGACGCCGCGGAAAAGATCAAGAGCCTCATGTTCACCTTCGAAGACCTTGGCAAGCTGGCGCCGCCGGCTGTCCAGTCGCTCCTGCGTGTGGTTGATAAAGCCAAGCTGCCGGTTGCCCTCAAGGGCGCCTCCGATGCGCTCAAAGACCTGTTTTTCTCGAACATGTCGGAACGCGCCTCCAAGCTGCTTAAGGAAGAAATGGCCGGCCTTGGCCCCGTGCGCCTCAAGGATGTGGATGAAGCGCAGAGCAGCCTTGTTAACGCCGCCAAAGATCTCGCCGCCAAGGGTGAAATCGATATCACCCGCGGTAATGAGGATGAGGAGCTTGTCTATTAATGGGCAATTCCAAGCCGTTCATGTTTGACAATTCCTTCGACCTCGCCGCCCTGAAAGCGGCGGAGGAAGCGAAGGCCGTCAAAACATATTCGGAAGAGGAAGTAAAAGCCCTGCGGGAACAGGCCTATACCGAAGGCATGATGGCGGGCCGCGAGGCCGTTACGGCTGAAAACAACCGCCACCAGGCCGATGTGCTGACCAAAATCAACGGCACGTTTGAAAAGCTGGCCGCCGATATTTTTAAAGGCCAGGGCGAACAAAAGCGCATCGCCGCCGAAATCGCGCTGGCGATTGCGCATAAAATCATGCCCACCTACATCCGCCAGCATGGGCTGGAAGAAATGACCGCTTCCATTCAGGGCTGCATCGCCGAGATGATCAGCGAACCGCGCCTGGTTTTGCGCGTGCATGAAAAGAATTTCGATTTCGTGAAGCGCGAAGTGGATACCATTACCGGCCGCCTGGGCTATGGCGGGAAAATGATCATTCTTGCCGACCAGACGCTGGGCGAAAACGATTGCCGCATCGAATGGGCCGATGGCGGTATGGAACTCAACGAAAATTCCACCTGGACGGAAGTCGACAAGCAGGTAGCGCGCCACATGGCAGCGCCCGCGCCTTCGCAAAACCCGGGTGCGCATGCGCCCGCCGCCACGCCTTCCACTTCAACCACCAATTTTGCCGTTTAACCTCTAGGAGTAACTCATCATGGCCGATAAAGAATCCCTTGCCCTTAATGAACTGGGCACCGGCGAAGTCAGCAAGGACGGCAGCCCCGTCACGGTGGAACAACTCGATGCGGTCTATGCCGTGCCGGTTGAGGTCTCGGCCGTGCTGGGTAAATCGATTATGCCCGTCAGCAGCCTTCTAAAACTCGGCCGCGGCGCGGTTGTTGAACTGGATCGCAAAGTGGGTGAAGCCATCGACATTTACGTGAACAACCGCCTTGTGGCGCGCGGCGAAGTCGTAGTGGTGGAAGATCGCCTTGGCATCACCATGACGGAAATCATCAAGACCGATAAACAGCAGGGATAATTTTAATGAAAAACCAAATTCGTCATGCCCGCGAAGGCGGGCATCCACGGCAGGCCAAACGGGTAAATGGTTCGTCAGGTGGCCTATCGTGGATCCCCGCCTTCGCGGGGATGACAGTGCTTTTTATAGGGGAGAAATAATATGCGGCTATTAATCGTAGGAACCATGGAAGGCCAGGTCGCGGTGGCGGGCAAGATCGCCCATCAGCGCGGCGCGAAAGTATCGCATATCGATACCGTCTCCGGCGCCATGAACGTGCTTCGCGGCGGCCAGGGCATTGACCTGGTGATGATCGATGTGAAATGCAACGTCGCCGACCTGATCGAGCAGCTCAAGAACGAGCGCATCAATATTCCCGTTGTCGCATGTGGTGTGGGTAACGATGCCGATGCTGCTGTGCGTGCCATTAAGGCCGGCGCTAAAGAATACATTCCCCTGCCCCCGGATGCTGAACTGATCGCCGCTGTTCTATTGGCGGTTACGGAAGAATCTCATGCCATGATCGCCTCCGACCCTGCCATGAAGCAGGTGGTGGAGATGGCGGAGAAAGTGGCGCCGAGCGCTGCCAGCGTACTGATCACAGGTGAAAGCGGCACGGGCAAAGAAGTGCTGGCCCGCTTCATTCACCGCAAGAGCAACCGCGCCGCTAACAACTTTGTCGCTGTAAACTGCGCGGCGATCCCTGACATGCTGCTGGAATCTGAATTGTTTGGCCATGAAAAAGGTGCATTCACCGGCGCCGTGGCCCGCCGTTTGGGTAAATTTGAAGAAGCCAATGGCGGCACGCTGCTGCTGGATGAAATCAGCGAAATGGACCTGCGTTTGCAGGCCAAGCTGCTTCGCGCCATTCAGGAAAAGGAAATCGACCGTCTGGGCGGCAATCAGCCGATCAAGGTGGATGTGCGTATCATCGCCACATCCAACCGCAACATGGAAGAGGAAGTGCGCAACAAGCGCTTCCGTGAAGATTTGTTTTATCGCCTCAATGTCATGTCTATCCGCCTGCCTTCCTTGCGTGAACGCCCGGCGGATATCAAGGCGCTTGTGGAACACTTCGTTGAAAAGTTCTCGGAAGCCAATGGCGTGCCGGTACGGCCGGTGGCACCCGCCACCATGCAGGTGCTACAAGGTCATGGCTGGCGCGGCAACGTGCGCGAGCTTGAAAACACCATGCACCGTGCCGTGCTGATGGCGCAGGGCAACGAAATCGGCCCGGACGCCGTTATTCTGTCGGGCCAGAGCCTTTCCCCGCATGAAAGCGGCATGAGCACGGCGGCGCGCGTTGGCGCCGTGGCAAATGCCAATTACGTGCCGGGTGCGCTGGTGGGCAAGACCGTGGCGGATGTGGAGCGCGATTTGATTATCGAGACGCTGAGCCATTGTTTGGGCAACCGCACGCATGCCGCGAATATTCTTGGCATTTCCATCCGCACACTGCGCAACAAGCTGAAGGAATATAACGACAAGGGTGTGACGGTTCCTTCGCCGGGCGGTGAAGGCGGCCGGGTCGCGGGCTGATTTTAAAAATTAAGGCTGGCTAAAGCCATGACGAATGCCCTCACCACCACAACCCCTGCCAAAGCGGATGGCGGGCCCGCGCCCGGCAATGAGCCCGGCGCTGCCGATTTGGCGGCGCTGAACAAGCTGTTTGCCAAGCCGGAAATGTGGATGGCGGGCGGTCTCATCATGATCCTCATGATGATGATCATCCCGATGCCCACGTTCATCGTGGATATCGGCCTTACCATCTCGCTTACCTTCTCGGTCGTGATTTTGATGACCGTGATGTTTATTAAGCGGCCGCTCGAGCTCAGCTCGTTTCCCACCATTCTGCTCATTTCCACCCTTATCCGCCTGTCGCTGAACCTTGGCACCACGCGTTTGATTTTATCCAAGGGTAACGAAGGCACGGATGCCGCGGGTAATGTGGTCGAAGCCTTCTCCGGCTTCATCATGAGCGGCAATTTCGTGATCGGGATCATCGTGTTCGCGATTTTGACGATTGTGAACTTCGTGGTCATCACCAAAGGCTCCACCCGTATCGCCGAAGTCGCGGCGCGTTTCACGTTAGACGCCATGCCGGGCAAACAAATGGCGATCGATGCCGATTTATCATCCGGCCTCATTGATGAAGGCACCGCCCGCGCCCGTCGCAAAGATTTAGAAAACGAAAGCAACTTCTTCGGCTCGATGGACGGTGCCTCGAAGTTCGTGCGCGGCGATGCCGTGGCGGGTTTGATCATCACGTTTGTAAATATCATCGGCGGCACCGTGATTGGCGTGGCCATGCACGGCATGCCGTTCATGAAAGCGGCGGATACGTATATCCGCCTCACGATTGGTGATGGTATCGCAACGCAGGTGCCGGCGCTTGTTGTGTCGGTGGCGGCCGGTTTCCTTGTTTCCAAAACCAACCCGAATGAAGGGGATGGCAGCGGTGCGAAATCGTCAATGTTCGGGCAGGTCAGCGGTTATCCTGCCGCACTGGGCCTGACTGCCGGCTTGCTTTTCATGATGTCGTTCATGCCGGGTATTCCCAAAATACCATTCTGGATTATTGGCGGCATCGTTGCGTTCTTCGCCTGGAACATGCCGCGCGTGAAGCGTGAGTTGGAAGCCAAGCAGGCGCTGATCGAACAGGCCAAGGCGCCGCCCCCGGTTGCAGAAGAACCGATTGGCCGTTCGCTCGCCATTGATACCATTCGCGTGGAGCTGGGCTATGGCCTGCTGGCGCTGGTGAATAGCGAAGCGGGGCAGCGCCTCACCGAACAGATCAAAGGCCTGCGCCGCCAGATGGCGAGCGATATGGGTTTTGTGCTGCCTTCCGTGCGTATTCAGGATAATTTACAGCTGGCGCCCAGCACCTATGTGATCCGCATCAAGGAAATTGAAGCCGGCCGCGGCACGCTGCGGCCGGGCATGCTGCTGGTCATGGACCCGCGCGGCGAGCCGATTTCACTGCCGGGCGAACCCACCACCGAACCTGCCTTTGGCCTCCCTGCCGTGTGGGCCGACCCCAGCTACCGCGAAGAAGCGCTGTTTAAAGGCTATACGGTTGTGGATACGCCCACCGTCATCACCACCCATGTGACGGAAGTGGTGAAAGACAACATGGCGGAAATGCTCTCCTACGCTGAGACGCAGAAGCTGCTGGATGAACTGGACAAGGAACACCAGAAACTGATCACCGATGTGGTGCCGAACCAGATTACCGTGGGCGGCCTGCAGCGTGTGTTGCAGAATTTGCTGGCAGAACGCATTTCTATTCGTGATCTGCCCAGTATTCTGGAAGGCATTTCGGAAGCCGCCGCCATCACCCGCAACATTACGCTTATCACCGAACATGTGCGGAGCCGCCTGGCCCGCCAGATTTCGGAAAGCCACACGCGCGATACCGGATTTATCCCGCTTATTACCCTGTCGCCCGAATGGGAACAGGCGTTCGCAGAAAGCGTGGTGGGCGACGGGGAAGAAAAGCAGCTGGCCATGGCGCCATCGCGCCTCCAGCAGTTTATCAACGCCGTGCGGCAAACCTTTGATCGCCATGCGTTAATGGGCGAAGCGCCCGTGCTGCTCACATCGCCGGGTATTCGGCCTTATGTGCGTTCGATCATCGAGCGCTTCCGTTCGGCGACCACGGTGCTATCACAGAACGAGATCCATCCCAAGGCGCGTATCAAAACACTGGGGCAGGTGTAAACCATGCGGCTTCGCTCTTTCCATGGTGCCAATTTACAGGATGCGATGAAGCAGGTGCGCGAAGCCCTTGGCGCGGATGCGATCATTGTCGCCACGCGCGAGGATGATGGCGGCGGCGTGCGCGTGACCGCCGCGCTGGATGAAACCGCGCACCAGCAGCCCGCCAAAAAAGAAGAGACCGTTATTACCAAGGCGCAGGCACCGGTTACTGCAACTTCCGCAGCGGCTCCCGCCGCACCGCCCATTACCTATGACGTGGTCGATTTATGCGCCGAACAAATGATGCGCCACGGCGTGCCCGCCACGCTGGCCGAGCCTATTATGGCTGTGGTGACACACTTTGCCGAAAACGATGTGCTGATTGCGTTGGGCGCCGCAATGGATCGCCACTTCCGCTTCGCGCCGTTGCTGGATGGCCTGAACCGCCCGCTTTGCATGGTGGGCCCGCCGGGCGCGGGTAAAACCATGGCGGTCGCCAAGCTGGCGGCCATTCGCGTGCTGAGCAAAAAAACGCTTGGCGTGATCACAACTGACCTTTCACGCGCCGGCGCCATTGAACAATTGGCGGCCTACACCAAGATGATGAAGGTGAGCCTGATCGAGGTCGAAGACGACCGCACGCTAAAAGATGCAATCGACACACACCGCCGCAATGATCTTATTCTCGTGGATAACGCCGGCCGCAACCCGTTTGATGCCAAGGATATGGACAGCCTTAAAAAGCTGATCGTCGCCGGCAATATGGAACCCGTGCTGATCATGCCCGCAGGCATGGATGCCGCGGAAGCCACCGACATGGCCCGCGCCTTCATGGAAATCGGCGTGGAAAAAGTGGTGCTGACAAAGGTGGATTTAGCGCGCCGCCTGGGCAGCATGCTGGCCATGGCGCACGATACCGGCCTTCAGCTGTGCGGCTATTGCCATTCGCCGAAAGTGACCGATGGCATTGATATTCTGAACCCCGTCACGCTGGCGCGGTTGCTATTGCCGCCCGAAATCGCCGCGCAGTTAGTGAAGCCCAATAATACAACGACGACTAGTAGAGTGCCCGCATGATGATCGATCCCGCCACCGCCAATATGAACCTTCCGGCAGCCCTCACCTGCCCCAACATGATCGCGGTCGCCTCCGGCAAGGGCGGCGTGGGCAAAACATGGTTCTCGGCCACGCTGGGCCATGCGCTGGCGCGCGAAGGCAAAAACGTTTTGCTGTTCGACGGCGATTTGGGCTTGGCCAATCTGGATATTCAGCTGGGCCTGAATGCGAAGAAGGATCTCGGCGCGGTGATGGATGGAACGGCCACCTTGAAAGGCTCCATCACCCATTTTGCCGATGGCAAATTCGATGTCATCGCAGGTTTTGCAGGTTCCGGCAGCCTTGCGCATCTGCCCACACAACGCGTGGCAACCCTGCGCCATGAACTGATTGCCATTGCCCCTAATTACGACCGTGTGATCGTGGATTTAGGTGCCGGCGTGGAACGCGCGGTGATGATGATGGCCGGCCCCGCCGCACTGAATTTGATTGTGGTGACCGATGAGCTCACGTCGCTCACCGACGCTTATAAATTTATCAAGATGGCGCTGGCCGCGAATGCCAAGGCGAATATCGGCATTATCGTCAATATGGCGGGTTCGCAAAAAGAGGGCATGGAATCTTTCGATAAAATTCACAACACCTGCAAAAACTTTTTGCATTACGAGCCGGAACTGGTCGGCATCATCCGCCGCGATGCCAAAGTACGCGATGCCATCAAGGCGCAGGTGCCGCTGCTGCTGCGTCACCCGGCATCCGATGCCGCGCGCGATGTGGAAACCATTGCCACACGAATTCTCGCCATGAAGTAGGAGCGCCATGGATACCCCTGAACAAATGCAAGCCATACAGGCGATGCTGCAGCAGGGGCTGAATAGCGGCGAGGCTGGCCAGGCGCTGCCGGTAAATATTGAAAAATCCCCCGTCGATCTCAGCGCCCTCATCCGCGTGCTCACGTTGCAAGGCACCGCCATCAAGGCGGAGATGGATGAAGTACTGCTGAAAACCGTGCAGGGCGATTTTACCCTTTCGCCCGGTAGCCAGAGCAGCAGCGGGCAATCGCAGCCCAACACGCCCGATACGCCGCGCAATTTATTTAATGATCTACCGGCGCAAACGCCCACGCGCGTGACGCTGCAAATCCGCCCCACCCCGAATGGCGCGGAGGCCGTGCTGTTCGTGGATAACGCCAAGGGCACGCCGAATGCGCGGGCGGTTGAGACGCAGACGGCCATCGCCGCCCAGACACTGGCGGCAGAAATTCCCAAACCCGGGCAGATTAATCAGGCGCTTGTGTTGCCGGCCACGTTGTTCTCCGTGATGGAATGGCAAACCAAATCCGCCTCGCCGCTGGCCGCACCCGTTAAGGTGCAGCAGCCGGATGTGAAGATCACGCCCGAAGCCATTGAAAAAGCCGCCGAAAAGGCTGTGAATAGCGGCTCCGTCGCTATTTCGCAGGCCGTTTTAAAGGCGCTGCCGCCCGCCATTCAAAGCGCACTGGCGCCGCTGGTACAAAAAATGACGCCGGTGCAGGAAGCCGAGCGGCTGGTGCCAACCCACACCGCACAGATTGTTGCGCCCGTGCGCGCGGCCACCGCGGCCAGCGTGATGACCAATGATATGAAGAACCCGCTGCCGAATACGCCCGCGCCCACAACCGGCGCGCAGCCACAGCCCATGCCGGAAGGCGACGACATGCCGCGCCCGGTCACAGTCAAAATTGTGAATGTCGCCGTGCCGGATAGCAGCGGCAAAATTACGCCGCCGCCATCCGATAAAGTCGTGCCGGAAAAAACCGTGCTAGCCACCGTGAAAGGCAACACGCCTTCCGGCCAGCCAATTCTTGTTGTGGATGGCGATGATGCGCCGCTGGTGCTCGCGGTAAAAACCGCGCGGCCATGGCCGGTGGGCACGCAGTTGCAGGTGGCGATTGCCAAAGATGCCGTATCCCTCACCGGCACGGAAAAATTGCCGCAAGACCCCAAGGCCATGGAGCATTTGCGCCATGTGCTGGAGACCACGATGCAGCAAAACCCGGCAGTTTTCCATGAAATGGCAACTTTACGCGTGCCGCAGCCCACGGTTCAGCAAATGCCGGGCGCCATTCTGTTTTTCCTGATGGCAATCAAAAAAGGCGATGTCGGCGCGTGGCTGGGCAAGGACACGGAAGAAAAACTGAAAGCCGTGGGCCGCACGAATGTGATGGAGCGTTTGCGCGAAGAATTTCAGGGCAACGCGATTACCGCGCAAGACCCGGTGAACGGTGAATGGCGCGGCATGATGGTGCCGTATCTTGATCAAGAAAAAATGCAGGCTTTCCGCTTTCTGGTGCATGAAGAGCCGTTCCAGAAAAAGAAAGGCAAAAACGACGACGATTGGGCACGGCGCTTTTTGATCGAAGTGAACCTCACGCGTCTGGGCCCCGTGCAGGTGGAAGGCCTGGTGCATAAAAAGAAGCTGGATTTAGTTGTGCGCACCGATCAGCCACTGACGCAAGACTTACAGAAAGATCTCAGCGCCAGTTTCGCCAAGACGATGGATGATATTCATTATTCAGGCTTGCTGCTGTTTCGCAGCCATAAAAACGGCTGGATCGATATCAAAGAACAGTCTGATAAGCATTATTCAGCTGCATTATGACATGAACATGCCAGCGAAAGCTGGCATCCAGTTTGTTTGCCGATAGAAAACTGGATTACGGCCCTTCAAAGGAATGTACGTGATAATTCAATTCTCTTTATTCTTATGGTGCCGCTGGCCGCCCAGTTCATCCAGTTCAAAATTTTCCTGTTTCTCTTCTTCCGCGCGCGCTTCGCGGTCGCGGGTTTCCTGGGCGATTTCGTAGCGTTTTAATTCCTCGAAGAGCAGCGCCAGTTTCTCGCGTTCCACGTCAATCTCGCGTTCTTTGGCGGAGAGGTCGCTTTGCAGGCGTATATGCCGTTCCAGCTCCGCCTTGATGAAGATGCCCACGTTAATATTGGCCTCCGGGTTCGCGGCGGCGCGGGCTTTTTCGGTTTCTAAATTCGCCTGCAGCATGGCGATTGCCATGATGATGGCATCGGCTTCCGCCTGCCGCGCGGCAAGCACCTGCCGCTGCTGGTCGAGGTGGAATTTCTGCACCTTGATGAGCGTATGAAAGTCGCGCATTCACTCCCCCTGTCATGCCGGCGAAAGCCGGCATCCACGATGAGACAAAAGATAAAGGTT
>JBEHYA010000036.1:0-18149 GCA_048498415.1 Pseudomonadota bacterium | reverse complement strand
ATTGGTGGCGCGGTCGCGCATGCCTTCCCGCTGGAGGGCGGTATTGAAATCCGTGATCACGCCCAGCACATCAATCCGGTAGCCAAGCGCCTTATACCCTTCCTTCAGCATGCGCAGCCCAAACGCGCCGGCACCCGTCCAGCCAAAGGCAATATTATATTTCCGGCCCACGGCTTCGCGCGTCAGGTTGGTATTGATCGCGTTGGATGCCCAGCGGAACGCCTCGTAAGACGGCATGCGCCATTTGTTTTGCTCGTCCAGCCTTGCCTTGATCGACAGGCCCGCCGGAATATCCGGCATGGCCAAACGCATGATCGCACGGGCGATGCGGTAGGGGCCCAGATTTTCTAGCACCGCTTCATCCGGGTCGGATAAAAAGAAGCGCGCGCCATTTTCAGGTTTCGTGTATGCGCGCAAAATCGTGCTTTTGCCGGCCGCCGGTCCGCCGATGGTTGCAATCACCACCGGGCGTGCATCCGGCTTCATCAGGCCGCTTATCACTTCGCGTACATGCTGCAGACCGCGGGTCATATGCGTTATTGCGCCGCGCCCGCGGGCCGTCAGGCGGGATTTGGCTTTTTCCATTTCCGCGCTGATAAGGGCGTCATTCGCGCCTTCCTGTACTTTGGCGGCGCGTCGCTGGCTTGCATATTCTTCCGACAACCCTTTGAGCAGCACATAGCGCAGTACTTTTTCTTCCTCCACCATATACGAGGGATAATCGCCCGAAAAGCGTTCCTGCCAAGTCGTATAAGGCAATTTCACTCCGGCTTTTTCCGCAAGATCCAGCCATTCTTTCCATAGCGGGGCGATGACATGCTCGATCATCGCGCGGCGGTGGGCGGCTGTGTTCGCGAACGACGCGTTCAGCGCCGCCTCTTTCACCTGGACCTCATCGGCTTCGCGCTTTGCCTGCGCGGTTTGCGCGGCGATCAGTTCTTCTTCGGTAAGGGGTTTGTTCGGTTGGCGCGCCGCGGCCAGCGCGGCTTTAAATGCAGCGGTTGTTTCGTCGTCATAGATGCGGGCATGCGCCGCTTCGATGGCGGCACGCTGGGCGGCGGGAATGGTATCCATCGCCTGTTCCAGCGCCTTGCCTAACTCGCCCATACGGGCCCCGTCCTGGCGTGGATCCCACGGAAAACGGGTAAAATCCGGGGTAAAAAACTGCGCTAAAATATCTTCGTTTTGAACATCGGCCATGGCCTGAAAACCCTGCTATTTCTTTTAAAAACCTGCGCCAGCCTACCCGAAATTTCATGAAACAAAAAAAGCCCCCGTGGGTACGGGGGCTTTTAATTGTAAGCAGCTGATTTTCTTAGACGGCTGCCGCTTGTTTGGTTAAATCCTGGCCGGTTTTCTGGTCAACCGCCTTCATGGAAAGACGCACTTTACCGCGGTCATCCATGCCAAGGCACTTCACCTTGACCATATCGCCTTCCTTCACCACATCGCTCACCTTGGCTACGCGGTTGGGGGCGAGTTCCGAGATATGCACCAGACCATCCTTGGCGCCGAGGAAGTTCACGAACGCACCGAAGTCCATGATCTTGACGACCTTGCCTTCATAAATGGCGCCTGCTTCCGGTTCGGCCACAATGCCCTTGATCCAGTCGAGCGCGGCCTTTGATTTGGCTTCGTCGTTGGATGCAATCATCACGCGGCCATCGTCTTCGATATCGATCTTGACGCCGGTCTTTTCCGTGATTTCACGAATGACCTTGCCGCCCGAACCAATCACTTCGCGGATCTTATCCACGGGGATCTGGATCGTGGTGATGCGCGGAGCATACTGGTTCAGGTTATCGCGTGCCGATGTCATCGCCTTGGCCATTTCGCCAAGAATGTGCATGCGGCCCTGCTGTGCCTGCGCCAGCGCCACCTTCATGATCTCCTCGGTGATCGAGGTGATCTTGATATCCATCTGCAAGGAGGTGACGCCTTTTTCCGTGCCCGCCACCTTGAAATCCATATCGCCGAGGTGATCTTCATCGCCCAGAATATCGGAGAGCACAGCATAACCGCGATCTTCCTTGATGAGGCCCATGGCAATACCCGCGACCGGCCGTTCCATCGGAACACCGGCATCCATCAGCGACAAAGAGGTGCCGCACACGGTCGCCATGGAGGACGAGCCGTTGGATTCCGTAATTTCCGAGACCACGCGGATGGTGTATGGGAACTTCGTCTTTTCCGGGAGCAACGGATGGATCGCGCGCCATGCCAGCTTGCCGTGGCCGATTTCGCGGCGGCCCGGCGAGCCCATACGGCCCGTTTCACCCACCGAATACGGCGGGAAGTTGTAATGCAGCATGAAGCTTTCGGTGCTCTCGCCCGTCAGGCTGTCCACGCGCTGTTCGTCCTGCGCGGTGCCGAGGGTGGTCACCACAAGCGCCTGCGTTTCGCCGCGGGTAAACAGGGCGGAACCGTGCGTGCGCGGCAGCACGCCGGTTTCGCACACAATCGGGCGCACTGTCTTGGTATCGCGGCCATCCACACGCTTGCCGCTATCCAGAATCATATCGCGCATGTGGCGGTATTCCAGCAGCTCGAATGTTTCTTTAACAGCAGCAACATCAAAGTCTTCTGAAGCCATCGCGGCAAACGCCTTGTCGCGCGCGGCGGCAACTGCATCCTGGCGGTTCTGCTTGACCACCTGGCCATAGGCGGCCCGGATATCCGCGCCCACGATTTCATGCAGGCGCTTGCGCAACGCTTCCTTATCGTAACTGGCAACCGGCATATCCCACGCGTCATTCGCAGCGGCTTCCGCCAGCTCAATGATCGCCTGAATAACCGGCTGGAAGTTCTTGTGGCCGAACATCACGCCCGCCAGCATCACATCTTCCGGCAGTTCCTTGGCTTCAGATTCCACCATCAGCACGCCATCCTGCGTGCCGGCCACCATCAATTCCAGCTGGCTATCGGCCTGCTGGGTGATCGTGGGGTTGAGCACGAATTCGCCGTTGATATAACCCACCTTGGCGCCGCCCACGGGGCCCATGAACGGCAGGCCCGACAGCGTGAGCGCGGCGGAGCAACCCACCAGCGAGACCACATCGGTTTCATTCTGCATATCGTGCGAGAGAACGGTGGCCACCACCTGCACTTCGTTCAAAAAGCCTTCCGCGAAGAGCGGGCGGATGGGGCGATCGATCAAACGGCTCACCAGCGTTTCGTATTCTGACGGCCGGCCTTCACGGCGGAAAAAGCCGCCTGGAATTTTACCGGCAGCGAACGCCTTTTCCTGATAGTTGACGGTGAGGGGGAAAAAATCCTGCCCTTCCTTCGGCTTCTTGGCGCCCACCACGGTGCACAGCACCGAGGTCTCGCCGTAAGTGGCCAGCACCGCAGCATCCGCCTGGCGGGCGATGCGGCCGGTCTCGAGGGTCAGCTTGCGGCCGCCCCACATGATTTCTTTGCGTTTCACATTAAACATGGTCGTTTCCTTTTCTAAAACGCCATGAGAGCCATGTGACCTGAGTGATGAACCTGCAGCCGCAGGTTCATCACTCAAGACACAAATAGCTCTCTATGGCTAAACACCGCGGGGAGGGATTCCCGGCGGTTACCTACCTGTACGCCCCGGCGAAAGCCGGGGCCCATTTCTGCCACACAGCACGATACATGGACCCCGGCTTTCGCCGGGGCATACACGTGGTATGGAGAAATTTCGTACATCAATTTACTTACGGATGTTCAGCTTGCCGATGATATCGGTATACGCCTTCTCATCCTTGGCCTTGAGATAGTCCAGCAGGCGGCGGCGTTGGCCGACCATCATCAACAACCCGCGGCGCGAGTGGTTGTCCTTCTGGTGATCCTTAAGGTGTTCGGAAAGTTTGTTGAGCTGCGCGGTAATCAGCGCAATCTGCACCTGCGGCGAGCCGGTATCGTTGGCGGCGACCGCGTATTCTTTCACAATCTTCTGCTTTTCTTCAACGCTAAGCGACATCGGGTACTCCTATACTTGGGGTTTAAAGACGCGGGCGGGTTTCAGCTTGGGCGCGTCCCACTCGCACAGCGCAACCAGCCCGTAGGCATCGCGCGTGGGAATTAGACTGCCTGTTTTCATCTGGTCGATGATCCGCGTGGGCGGAATAGCAACCATCTGACCTTGCCGAAGCTTGCCTGCTTCCAGCGCACTGACTGCAAGAGCCGGGATGTCGTCCAGCACCGCCGTCAGCGGCAATACGGCGCTGTTATGCCCCATTTCCTGCAGGCTTTCCAAGGAAATAGTAGTTTCATAGGTAAATGGCCCGGTTTTCAGGCGTTTTAGGGTTTTTACATGGGCTCTGGTGCCCAGCTTTTCGGCCAGATCCCGGGCTAGCGAGCGTATATAAGTCCCCTTCCCGCACGTGACTTTAAAGCTGGCTTCATCCGGCCCGTCGCAACTGATGAGATCAAACCCATGCACCTGCACTTCGCGGGGGGCAAGTTCCACTTCCTTGCCTTCCCGCGCTAAATCATAGGCGCGCTGGCCATCCACATGAATGGCGGAAAACTGCGGCGGCGTTTGCTGGATGGCGCCAATAAAACCACCCAGCGCCGCGCGAATATCTTTTTCAGATGGCCGCACATCCGACGTCGCGATCACCTTGCCGGTATAATCATCGGTATCTTTTGCCTCGCCCCACACGGCGGTGAACGCGTATTCCTTCTCGCCATCCATCACGTAATTGATGAGCTTGGTCGCTTCGCCTAAAGCAATCGGCAGCACGCCCGTGGCAAATGGATCCAGCGTGCCGCCATGCCCCGCTTTATCGGCATTGAGCGCGCGGCGCACTTTGGCCATCGCCTGCGTGGAAGAAAGCCCCGCCGGCTTATCCAGATTAATCCAGCCGTTGATGGTATTTTTCTCAGCCATTCAAAAAGTATGCCCCGTTGAAAAACGGGGCCCATTCATCCGCATTCAGATTGTTGAAAGATGGGCCCCGGCTTTCGCCGGGGCATACATCCTATTATTTCGCCACAGGCGGCAACACGCTTGGCGCCGTTGCATCGGCGGGCGCTTCGCTGACCGGCGGCGATGCCGCAGCAGCGCCCGGAATAACGGTAGGTGTTGCGGGCGCCGATGTCGGCGCGGGCGCAGCAGCCGGCGCTTCCGCCGCAGGCGCCGAAGAAGGAGCCGGCGCGGCCGTCTTGCCATTCTGCTGCTTGGCAAGCTCGCGGATCTTCACCGCAATCTTGTCGCGCGCCGCCATCGCATCCGCCTTCTCGGCTTCGGGGGCTTCGTGCATGAACATGCTGAACAACTGCGTATCGGTTAAATACAAAAGCAGCGACACATCCAGCGTCTTGCCGTTCATGGTGCAGCCAATATCGGCGGTGCGCAGTTTCACGCCCGGTAAATCCTCCACATCGCCCAGCTTGGTATCGAAGGTGCCTTTGCACTGCGCCTTGTAGCTGGATGAAATGATGTCGGTCATCTTTTCAATCGTCATGTCTTTGGGCACCGGTCGCTCGCGCAGGCCGCCCATCACATTGCCGGTCTTCCACGCAAAATCCACCGGCGCTTTGGCGGGGTCTTCCACGGGAATGACTTCCACATTCTTCAGGCCCGCCGCCTGCAGCAAACCATACAGGCTGGGCGGGAATTTCACCTTTTCGCCCTTGGCATTTTTGCTCGCCGCTTTGCCCGTGGGCGCTGCGCCCGCCGATGCTTCCGCCGGCGCTTTGCCCATGCCGCTGCTGATGCACGCCTGCAAGGAAGCCAGCGCCTTGCCCGTGCCCTTCAGCGCGAACAGCGCGGTATCTTCCGGGCCCTTCATGCTCAAAACCTTGCCGCCCTTGAGCAGCGCAAACACTTCTGGATCGGCGCCCAGCGGGGTCAGCAGCAAATCGGTCTGCACCGGCGCGGAAACGCGCTCGCGGTTCAGCTTGCCGTCAATCGAAACCGTCATCGGGTATTTGTCGTCTTTGGTATAGGCCGCGCCCGGCACGCCAACGCCTAAATTAATTTCCTGCTTCGGCGATAATGCAATCGCCAGCGTCAGGCCGTTATTATATTCGGCGCGGGCCAGGCAATAGCCAAAGCCGCCCTTGTCATCCTTCACCAAACCCACTTTCCATTCGCCCTTGGGCGTTGCCGCCGTGGTGGCAGAAGCCGTCTCGGCAACCGCAGCATGGTGATGTTTGGTGGCCGCCTGGCTTAAAACCGGCACCAGGCAAAGCGTGGCAAGGGTAAGAGCGCCAAAACGGAAACGCCGTAAATTCATGAAACACCTTGTGTGAAGGCCCGCCTGAGATATTGGGAGATAATGGGTGGGTGGGAACTTGTAAGGGCCGGATGATCAGACTAATGTCTCACCCCATTGAAGGCAAGCTGCTGAATAGCACTCTTTATTGAACAAAATTGAGGAAAAAATATGCCCGCGGTTTCCGTTAAGGAATTGGCTGAAAAACTTGGCGGAAGCTTCACCGGCGACGGCGCGCTGATGGTGGAAAAGCTTGTCCACCCCAAGGCCGCCGCGAATGCCACCGACCTGGTGGTCGCCTTCGATAAAAACCTGCACACCCAGATCATCGATAGCCCCGCCGCCAGCATCGTGCTTGCCGAAGGCCAGCAGGAGATTGCCAAAAAATTCCGCGCCGCCATTTTCTTCAAGCGCCCGCGCTACGCGCTGGCCGCGCTCACCGAAATGTTCGCGACCGCCCCTGCGGCCACGCCCGGCGTGCATCCTTCCGCCGTGGTCGATGCCACCGCCACATTGGGCAAGAACGTGCAGATCGGCCCGCAATGCTGGGTCGGCCCCCGCGCCGTGATCGGCGATGGCACGCAGCTAATCGCCCAGGCCAGCGTCGGCGCCGATGCGCGTGTGGGCAAAGACTGCATCATCTACAGCGGCGCGCGCATTGCCGACCGCGTTATTATTGGCGACCGCGTAATTCTGAATTTCAACGCCGTCATCGGCTCCGAAGGCTTCAGCTTTGTCACGCCCGAAGCCAGCAATGCGGAACTTGCCAAAGAAGATTCCGGCAGTGTCGTGCAAACCGCGAATACCGCCTTTGCCCGCATCTATTCGCTGGGCGCGGTTGTGCTGGGCGATGATGTGGAAATTGGCGCCAATACTACGATTGACCGCGGCACGCTTACCAACACCAGCATCGGCCGCGGCACCAAGATCGATAACCAGGTGCAGATCGGCCATAATGTGGTGATCGGCGAAGACTGCATTCTGTGCGGCTGCGTTGGCGTGGCGGGCAGCAGCGAAGTCGGCAACCGCGTGATGCTGGCCGCGCGTTCAGGCGTGGCCGATCACGTAAAGGTAGGCGATGATGCGGTCTTGATGGCGGCCTCGCAGCTGGCCGGCAATTTGCCCGCCAAAAACATTTATATGGGCTTTCCGGCCATGCCACGCGACCGCTTTATGGAACAAATCATGCACGCGGCCCGACTCAAAAATAATATGAAACGCCTTGATACCATCGAGCTAAAAGTTAACGAGCTTGAGAAAAATTCCAAAAGCGGTTAAGTGAAGCCCTTCTTATTAATATTGTCCCGGAAATTCCCATGAGCCAGACGACTGATGAAATCCTCGATATCGTGGCGCAGAAAGCCATGATCGACCGCGCCAAGCTTTCGCCCGAAGCGAAACTGGCCGACCTGCAAATTAGCTCGCTCGATGTGGTGGAAATCGTTTTTGCGCTGGAAGACAAGTTCCAGATCCAGATCCCCTTCAACGCCAATTCCACCAACATGGAATTCCAGACCGTGGGCGAAGTGATTGGCGTGGTTGAAAAACTCATTCAGGCAAAAAAAGAAGGCCGCATCCTGACGGAAGCCGATCTGTTCCCGAACAAAACCCCGGCCGCGCCTCCTGCCGGCGGCACGACAAATTAATATGACAGGCTTAAAACGCGTTGCGATCACCGGGCTTGGCGTCGTCTCGCCCATCGGGCAGGACATACCCGCGTTCTGGGACTCGCTCGCTAACAGCAAATCCGGCATCACGCCCATCTCGAACATCACCACCGAAGGCCTCGGCGTGAAGTTCGCGGCGGAGATCAAGAATTTTGACACCGCAAAACACTTCGATCCCAAAAAACTGCCGATGTACGACCGCTTTTCGCAATTCGCCATGGTGGCGGCGCGCGAAGCCGTCAAAGACAGCGGCTTAAAGTTTGAAGGTGAGCTTTCCGAACGCACGGCCGTTATTGTCGGCACCGGCGTCGGCGGCCAGAACACGCTGGAAGAAAGCTATACCAAGTTGATTGGCAGCGGCGCGCCGCTGGGCTCGCAGCTTATCCGCGTCCACCCCTTCACTGTGCCGCGTTTAATGGCCAATGCCGCCGGCTGCCAGATCAGCATGGATCAGAACATCATGGGCCCCGGCTATACAATTGCCAGCGCCTGCGCTTCGGCCACGCATGCGATCGGCGTCGTCTTCCACATGATCCGCGCCGGCACACTCACCGCTGGCGTGACCGGCGGCTCCGAAGCCTGCCTTACCTACGGCACGCTGAAAGGCTGGGAAGCCTTGCGCGTGGTTGCCCCCGATACCTGCCGGCCCTTCTCATTGGGTCGCGGCGGCATGATTCTGGGCGAAGGCTCAGGCATTCTCGTGCTCGAAGAAATGGAACACGCCAAAGCCCGCGGCGCCAGGATTTACGCAGAAATGTGCGGCTTTGGCATGAGCAGCGATGCCAAAGATATCACCACGCCGGATGCCGGCGGCATGGTCCGCGCCGTGCGCGGCGCGCTGAAAGATGCGCAGTTGAACGCAAGCGATATCCAATACATCAACGCCCACGGCACCGGCACACGCAGCAACGATGCCACCGAAAGCAAAGCCATTCACACCGTGTTTGAAGCGCATGCCAAAAAACTCGCGCTTTCTTCCAACAAATCCATGTTCGGCCACGCGCTTGGCGGCGCCGGCGCGCTGGAAATGGTGGCCGCCGCCCTCACAATCAAAAACCAGATTGCACCCGGCACCCTTAACTTCACGCAAGCAGATCCTGAAGTGGGCGAGCTGGATGTAATCCCCAACGCCGCGCGCGACATGCGCATCGATGCGCTACTCAAAAATTCCTTCGCCTTCGGCGGCCTGAACGCCGTGCTCGCGGTTAAGCGCGTTTAACTCTCCCCCACCTCGTCCCCGCGAAAGCGGGGATCCAGCTAAAGCCCGCGTCTGCGGCGGAATATATGATTTAAATAATGGCCCAGTCCTCTGGATTCCCGCTTTCGCGGGAATGAGGTTTTAGGCCGGCGAGCCAAGCACTTCGGCCTTCGGCTTGCGGCTTTGCGTCGCGAGCAGGAACAGGTTGGCGCCGATCACCACGGCGCCGCCCACATACACCCACATATCCGGCTTATCGCTGAAAACTAAATAACCTGCAATCGCGCCATAGACCAGCTGCATGAACTGCCCCGCCGCCACATAGGAAGTGGGCGTATGGCGCAACGCAAGGGCCAGCGCCTTTACCGCACCCGCATAGAAAAAGCCGCCCAGCGTCAGGAAAACCAGATCATGCCATTCAAACGGCACATAATGCAGCGTAGCCGGAACCAGAAACACGCACAGCATAATGGCAACATTGGAAAGGGCGGTGGCCGCCACGCCTTCCGTCACCATCATGCGCCGCATGATGAGGATTGAGCATGAACTGAAAATCGTGCCCAGAAACACCATGCCCACCCAGGGCAGCATATCCGCGTGCATGCTCGTCCACGGCCGCAGCGCAATCAGCGTGCCGCAAAAACTGATAAGCGAGGTCAGCGCCAGCTGCGCGGTAAATTTCTCCTTCAAGAATAGGCTGCCCATAATGCCCGCCATGATCGGCACCAGAAACAGCACGATATAAAACGTGGTGAGCGGAATATGGGTGAAGCCAATGAAGAAGAACGACTGGCTTAAAATCTGCACCAGCCCCCGCACCGCATGCAGCTTCCACTTATGAATGGTGAATTCATGCCCCACGTTCTTGCGGTGGATAATGAACGAGAAGATCACCAGAAAAATCAGGCTGGCGAACAGCGCCGCCGCCAGGCACTGAAACGTGGGCAGATGCCGCGAGGTATATTTGATCGTCGTGTCAAAACACGTATATCCGGCATAGGCCATCGCCGAAAGCAGCATGCCGGTTAATATGGGTGAACGCGCAGCAGTCATGATTTATTAAGCCAAAAAAGGCAGTATTGCGAGGCGCGCATCATAATAGATAGACTAGGCTTTACCAGAACAATCCATGCCTCTTGCCCTGCAGCCTCTTTCCCCACGCATCCAGCGCCGTCTGATTCTGGCGGCCGTGATCGTCGTGCTCGCCTTCCTGCTGCTCGGCCTGTACTGGAAAGCCACCGCCAGCCAGCTGCAGGCCCGCCTTGCCGAATGGGTGCAGGCGGAAGCCGCTTCCGGCGCCAAACTTTCCTTCGATCCCATCGAAGTCTCCGGTTTTCCCTTTTCCATCGACCTTGACGCCCGCAACGTCATGTTCGAACGCGGCGATGCGTATCGCCTTACCGCCCCGCATCTTCGCCTGCATATCCGCCCGTGGTCGCCTTTCCGGCCCGTGATCATCAGCGACGAAAAAGCAACCCTTGCTTTCCCGCGCGATAACGCTGCGCATAGCATTGACCGCTTTTCACTCCGCATTGTACGCCCGTGGGCCACGCCGCATTCGTATCGCGATATCGGTTTATTTATCTATGCCAATCTCGATGGCATCAATCTTGACCCCGGCCTAAAACCCGCGCTTGGCAACAACATCCCCAGCGTTGATTTTGCCGCCCGCATCATGGGCGAGGTGCCGGATGTGCTAAGCCACGATTCCGTTGAAGCATGGCGCGTTTCCGGCGGTATCATCAATTTCGACCGCCTCGAAATCGATTGGCCGCCGATTGATTTAAAGGGCGATGGCACGCTGGCCCTCGATAAAACCCTGCAGCCCATTGCAGCCTTGAACGCCACCATGAGCGGCTACAAAGAAACCGTGGACCGCCTGCGCGATGAAGGCCAGATCAAGCCCTTCGCCGCCGCGCTCTTCAAAGCCGCGCTGTCGCTTTTGGAAAACAAGAAAACGCCCAAAGGCCAGCCACGCACGATTACCGCGCCTGTCACCATTCAGAATAATGGATTGTTTTTAGCCGGCATTAATCTGGCCATCTGGCAGCCGCTGGTCTTGCCGTTCAACAACAACGCGCAGACCCCGCCGGGCGCATTGCCGCCCGGCGTCGCGCCGCTTACCAAACCTTCTGCCGTTACGCCCGTTGAACCCGCGCCGATCGTCGAGACCGTGCAACCCCCGGCGCCCACGCCGCTGGTTACGCTACCTTCGCCAGCGCCGCTTCCAGCGCCTGCAGTGCAGCCGGCGCCTTAGCCGCTTCTGCGCCGCCGGCCTGCGCCATATCCGGCCGCCCGCCGCCGCCCTTGCCGCCCAGCGCTTCCGCCCCCGTCTTGGCTAAATCCACGGCATTCACGCGCTTCGTCAGAT
The DNA here is from genome assembly GCA_048498415.1 of Pseudomonadota bacterium. Lineage (GTDB taxonomy): Bacteria > Pseudomonadota > Alphaproteobacteria > UBA9219 > RGZA01 > JBEHYA01. Next base: position 6,719 of record JBEHYA010000036.1, on the reverse strand, counting down.
CATCAGTCACGCCGACCACCAGCGAGACCTTGCCTTCAAACGTCGAGATAAGGGCTACCACGCCGCTGCCCATCTTCTGCTTCAGGGCATCCGCCATCGGCTTCAGATCCTTGGGCGGCATATCGGCCATCACGCGGCTTACAAAATTAATACTGCCAATCATCTTCGGCGCGGCATCATTCGCCGCGCCGCCGCCGCCACCTAATGCCACCTGCCGGCGCAGTTCCTGCACTTCACGCTCCAGCTTCTTGCGTTCATCCACCAGTTGCGCCACGCGCGCTGGCACTTCGGCGGGCGTTGCCTTTAATGTGTCGGCCGCCTGCTGCACGCGGGTGGCCGCCTCGTTCAGGTAATTCAGCGCGGCTTCCCCCGTCACCGCTTCGATGCGGCGCACGCCGGCCGAGACCGCGCTATCGCCCACAATCTTGAACAAGCCGATATCGCCCGTGCGGCGCACATGGGTGCCGCCGCAAAGTTCCATCGAGAAGGCACGGCTCTTGCCGTCTTCAAACCCGCCCATGGAAAGCACGCGCACTTCATCGCCGTATTTTTCGCCGAACATGGCGATGGCGCCTTCTTTAATCGCTTCATCGGGGGTCAGCACGCGGGTCACCACTTCGTCATTGGCGCGGATGCGTTCATTCACCATCGCCTCGACCTGCTGAATTTGCTCGTCCTTTAATGGGTAGGAATGGCTGATATCAAACCGCAGCTTATCCGGCGTCACCAGCGAACCCTTCTGGCCCACATGTTCACCCAGCGCGCGGCGTAAGGCTTCGTGCATCAAATGCGTAGCCGAATGGTGCGCGCGCGTCGCATTGCGGCGTTTTACATCCACCTGCAAAAATGCGCCGTCGCCTGTTTTCAGCGTGCCGCTTTCAATCGTGCCGGTGTGCACAAACACATCGCCCGCTTCTTTCTGCACGTCATTCACCAGCATGCGGCCCTTGTCGCCAAACGTGATCACGCCATGATCGCCCACCTGGCCGCCGCTTTCGCCGTAGAACGGCGTTTGATTGAAGACCACCTGCACGCGTGTGCCGGCGGCGGCTTCATTCACCTTCTTGCCATCCACCACAATCGCCTTCACCTGGCCTTCCGCGCTTTCGGTGGAATAGCCCAGAAATTCCGTCGCGCCGATTTCTTCGCGCAGCTGGAACCAGATTTTATTGGTGAACGCTTCGCCGCCGCTGCCCGACCAGCTCTTGCGCGCTTCTTCGCGCTGGCGTTCCATGGCTTTATCAAAGCCGGCGGTATCCACCTTCATGTTCCGGCCGCGCAGCACGTCCTGCGTGAGATCAAGCGGGAAACCGAACGTGTCATACAGCTTGAACGCCACTTCGCCCGGCAACGCCTTGCCTGCGCTCAGCTTGCCGGTTTCTTCATCCAGCAGTTTCAGCCCGCGTTCCAGTGTTTGTTTAAAGCGCGTTTCTTCCATGCGCAGCGTCTCGGTGATCAACGGCTGCGCGCGGCCAAGCTCGGGGTACGCCGCGCCCATCAATTTCACCAGCTCCGGCACCAGGCGGTACATCAGCGGTTCCTTCGCGCCCAGCATATGCGCGTGGCGCATGGCGCGGCGCATGATCCGGCGCAGCACATAGCCGCGGCCTTCATTCGATGGCATCACGCCATCCGCCAGCAAAAATGATGTCGCGCGCAAATGGTCGGCGATCACGCGGTGCGAACCCAGCGCGGCGCCTTCTGCCTTGCGGCCCGTGAGTTCCACCGACTGGCCAATCAGATCCATGAACAGATCGGTTTCATAATTCGAGTGCACGCCCTGCATGATCGCGGCAAAACGTTCCAGGCCCATGCCGGTATCAATGGAAGGTTTCGGCAGCTTCACGCGCTTGCCCGGCTCCAGCTGCTCGAACTGCATGAACACCAGGTTCCAGATTTCGATGAAGCGGTCGCCATCGGCATCCGCACTGCCGGGAGGCCCGCCCGGAATCTTGTCGCCGTGATCATAGAAAATTTCGGAGCACGGACCGCACGGGCCGGTATCGCCCATCTGCCAGAAATTGTCGGATGTGGGGATGCGAATGATGCGATCTTCCGGTAAACCGGCGATTTTCTTCCAATACCCCGCCGCTTCATCATCTTCCGAAAACACCGTGACCAGCAGCTTATCCTTCGGCAGGCCGTATTCTTTTGTGACCAGCGTCCAGGCATATTCAATCGCCTGTTCTTTGAAATAATCGCCGAACGAAAAGTTGCCGAGCATTTCAAAGAAGGTGTGGTGGCGCGCCGTGTAGCCCACATTCTCAAGGTCGTTATGCTTGCCGCCCGCGCGCACCGATTTCTGCGCCGTGGTGGCGCGCTTATACGAACGCGTCTCGGCGCCGGTGAAAATATTCTTGAACTGCACCATGCCGGAATTCACGAACATCAGCGTGGGATCGTTGCGCGGCACAAGCGGCGAGGATTCCACCACCTGGTGGCCGTTGCGTTCGAAATATTTCAGAAAGGTGGTGCGAATATCGGTGAGCGTTTTCATCAGATGTCTTTCAGGCTGTTTTTATGTATGTCTTTTATATAGGCCTTCGCGGGTGTTGGGAGGGGGCAAACTTTTACCATTTATTAACGCTTGCGGCCAAGAGCCGGAGAAAAAACGCGGGCAAAAACGTCTCACGCGTCTTCCAACCATACTTTACGCCGCAACGGATATCCTTTGGCCTTCCCCAACTGCGCTAAAACCGCTATATTATTAGGAAATTTACCACGCGGGCCGTCCATTCCATTACTTTCATAACTTTCGTGCTAAATTATTGATAGGCCAGCCATTCATAGATAGGGATGACTTAGTACGTATGCCCCGTGTTACTTCCCAAAGATTCCCGATGCCATCCCTGCTCCGCACTCTCGGCCTGTTGCTGCTGCCTTTCATTCTTTTCGCCGCGCTGTTCGTCGCAACGCCGGCGATGGCGCAAACACCCCCCACCACCCCCACCGGCGGCACCTTTGATTGCCTGGGCGATTACGACTGGGGGTGCAAGATTATTGGCTTCATTTTTGAAGGCACCCCCGTCAATTATTTGAAAGACGGCTCCATCGTCAGCGACACTCCCGGTGTTGTCGAATCCGGCCTTCGTACGATGATGGGTTTCTTTAGCAATGCCATTCTCATCATCGCCTCGCTTAAGCTTCTCTACGAACTCATCCAGATGGTGGCCGAAACAGCCCATGCGGGTACTGTAGGCGGCAAAAACACCAACCAGTTATGGGCCCCTATTCGTCTGGTGGTAGCTATAGGGCTGCTTGTCCCGCTCGCAAGCGGCATGAACAGCGCGCAATATATTATAATGCAGATCGCCAAATGGGGCTCTGGCATGGCGAGCCAGACATGGAAGGTGTTTGCGACAGCCCTGACTGAAAATCAGCGCTTGCCCGGCCCCGCGCAGCCGCAGATCTATTCGCTGGCATCCGCGACTTTAAAAAGCTTTGTCTGCCAGAATCTGGTCAATTATTACACCGTCAACAGTACCGTCTCGAGCGACGAGATTATTCCGGTTCCCACGCCGCATACAATTACCACGGCGACCGACACGTATGTGCAATCCGTTTTCGGGAATAAAATTCATAATGATGTCTGCGGCCAGATTACCGTCCGCCTGCCTAACAATATAACGCGCTTTAGCAACAACGATCTGATCACCTCCGCGCGATTGATGGAGGCGAATAATACAATTTATGAAAATCACTATGACGAAATTCGTCAGTTGGCCTTGAAGTACTCGATGTACTTCGTCCCCACGAAAGCGGGCGAAAAAGTTCCGTCGACGCAGGAAATCGATCAGAAAATTCAGGAAATTCAGGCCGACTACAATAGCAATTACGATACGTTCAACACCACCATGGGCCAGCAGGAGCTGGAAGCCATCACCAACCAGATTAAAAGCGCGGCGGATACCTATGGCTGGACGACAGCCGGGACATGGTTCCTGGCAATCACGCGTGCGCAAGGCGCCCTGATCACAGGCGGCCTTACCATCCCGGAAGCGACCGCGCCAAATGTCGATGTCCTGCAGCAATATCCCGATGCTTACAACAGCTACATGGATTTCCTGAATTGGTACCAGACCAGCACGCGCCCGCAGGATACCGTTGCCCCCAATACGGCGGTTGGGGTGATGAAGGTCGATATTCAAAATGATCCCAAAACCGCCTGGGCTAAAATCGCCTCGACCGTCGGCAGCTCGGTGATCGATGTTATTCTTAGTTTTATGGATGGCATGGGCAACGGGCTGGGCCTGTGGGGCGATGATCCCATGCGCGCGCTCGGCGATTTAGGTGGTTCCACCAATCCCTTTGGCGAAATCGCAAACCTCGGCCAGCGCCATGTGCGTTTGGGATTAAATTATATTGGCAGCGCGCTTGTTTTAAGCGGCGCGGGTGGCGTCGTAAGCGGTGTTGCCAATGACGCGGCAGGCAACGCAAAAGCAAATGGCATGAATGTTAGAGCTGGCGTTATCAGTGGCATCGGCAATGCCGCTGGCGCGCTCATCATGTTTGTGGGTGCCATTTTCTTCTTCTTCGCTTTCCTGTTCCTGATCGCCGGCGTATTGCTGGGCTTTGTCGTGCCCATGCTGCCTTTTATACGCTTCTTCTTCGCCATCGTCACATGGCTTGGCACGCTGCTTGAGGGCATGATCTGCGCGCCCTTCTTTGCGCTGGCTTTTTTAAGTCCTAACGGCGAAGGCTTTACCGGCCAACATCCGCGTCAGGCCCTGTTTCTGATTTTCCAGATTTTTCTGCGCCCCACCCTCAGCCTGTTTGGGTTGATCGCCTCGATCATCATGTTTTATATCGGCGCCAAATTTTTGAACGCGTCTTTCTATGATGCCATTCGCGGGATTGGCGCGTTCACTGGCAGCATGTCGTTTCTTGCCAAGGTCATTTTTACCATTGCCTATGTCGTTATGATTTATGTCATGGCAAATGCTTCCTTTAAAATGATGGAACAGATCCCGCGCCAGGCGTTGCGCTGGATGGGCGGCAGCGCCTCGGAAATCGAGCACGAAGGCGAAGGCCAGCAACAGGCGCTCACAGCCGTGGGTTCGATTATCGGCACCAACGCCATTACCCAACAGGCCCGGAGCCTTATGGGTATTGCCAATAATGCAGGCAAAGGCTTCCAGGGTATGGGCCAGCGCAGTGCCCAAGGCCGTATCGAAAAGAAAAACCAACAAAAAGCTAAGGATCAAGCTGCTGCTGAGGCAGAGCAGCGTCAGCAGGATATAGACCGCGAAAACCAGCGCCAGCAGGCGCTTCTAGGTGCCATCGCCAGTATTGGCGGCAAAGGCAGCCCGCCTGCTGACGCCGGCGCCAGCCCAAGTAACGGCGGCGGCGGTGGTGGAAATAGTGGCGGTGGCGCTGGCGGCAAGCCGAGCGGTGAATTGCCGCCTGCCCCTGATTCACAGGAAAAGCCGGGCCCCAATCCGCGCTTGCAGAATAGCGATACGGGCACCATCGCACCCACGAGTCCTGCAATCAGCAATTTGAATGAGCGTACGGAGCGCACGGAAACGCGCGTGGGCGAACTGGAACGTGGCCATCACAGCCTGTCCGATATGATTCGCAATAGAAATATGACCAACCGGCCGGTTCGCGATCATGAACCGCCGAAGAAAAAATAACGACAGGTTTTACTGATTACAGCCGGGTGCGGGGGCAGGCTTTTTCTTTTGCACCAGCGGCCCGCCCAACGGCGCTTCCACTTCAGATGGCAACTGCAACTGATCCGTGCCTAAAGTGGCAGGCGCGCATCCCTGCGTCTGCTTCAGGAGATCAGTGACTTCCTGGCTGACTTCCGGCGGCGTGCTGGGCGTAATCATCTGCGACAGATTGTCCTGATAATTTTTAAGCGCGTCATCCGGGGTATCCGGGATCAGTTTAGGATCAGTTGTATTGGGGTTGGGTTTGGCATTTTCATCGATATAACCTGCCGTTTTAAGCGCAGCATAATACCTTTCGCGCCCGCCCGTATCTTTGCCGCCCGCTGCTTCAATGAAACCGGCCTCTAGCGCCTGATACAAAATAGCAGGGTTTTTTAAATCTTCCGGTGTTTTGAATGCTGCATCAAAGGCATCTTTGAAAAGTGCCTCGCGCTGCGCATAACCCGGCACGCCTTTTTCCAGGCCAACTTCACGGATAAGCGTCTTGAAGTTAGCGCTCACATTCGCCATCTTACCAAACATCAGCCAGCCACCAAGAGCCCCATCAAAATTAGAGCGTTGATCCGTGGCCAAAGCCTGAATCGCATCCAGATAATCTTGACGAGTGCTTCCAAGCCAGTCGCCTGTCATGGGCGCCTTCTGATCGCTCAGCCACATGCCAGAGGCTTGCATGCGCACAGCCGTATAATCTTTTTTCAGTTCGTCATAATTAAGTTTTTGAATATCAAACGGCTTATCCGCCATATCCTGTGCTCCCGCCTGTGGAATATGGGTACAGACTAAAGCCGCGGCCGTAACGAAAGCTTTAATACGCGGATGAATTAACCCTGTTTTCATTGGAAACAGCGCCCGTTTGGTAAATGCCGTCTTATTTAAAATAGACCGCGCTAACCAATCCGCCAACATGGTTATTATTTTCAGGTTTGGAAAGGCAGCGCGGCGGCATTGTGGCGCGGTGGCGCCGGGGCGGCCGCCGCGGATCACTAACGCGCGAGGCTCGGTTTTCGCCAGCCGTCGCGGGCCTTTTTTGCCGCGCTATGGTAA
>JBEHYA010000035.1:0-18485 GCA_048498415.1 Pseudomonadota bacterium | reverse complement strand
CCCCCTCCCTCTCTCCGCCCCCCCCCCCCGTGCGGGCAAACTGCGGAGCGAGACTGGATGCGGGCGATAATAATTTATCCGGCGGCGCTGCCGCACTGATCACCAGCTTGGCGCATGCGTCGTAGAACACATCCACCAGATGAATGAAGCGCAGAATTTCATCGCGCCGTTCATCGCTGAACACCGGCACGTCCTCTACCAAAATCGTGTGGAATTTTTCCGCAAGCTTTAAATAGTCGGCCGCCGCTAACGGTTGCCGGCAGAGATCGCCGAACGAAAACCACGCGACCTGTTTGGCGGCCTTGGGAATTTTCAGCTGCCGCCCGCCAAGCTCCAGAACATCCTCCACCCCCCGCGCGGAATCCGTGAGGCGCTCGAAAATCTTCTGCATCGCCATGAAGGCCTGGTTGTCATGCGGCACCAGATAAACCGGGAAGCCTTGCAACCGGGCCTGCCGGTAATCCCGCGGGCCCATCAGCGCGACGACACGCAAACGCTTCTTGATCAGATCAATGAACGGTAAAAATAACTGGCGCTGCAGGCCGCCCGCATAAAGTTCATCCGGCGGCGTGTTGGAAGTCGCCACCACCACGACCCCGCGCCGGAATAAAAAGCGGAACAGCCGGCCCAAAATCATGGCGTCCGCAATGTTATAGACCTGAAACTCGTCAAAGCAGATAACCCGTGATTCACGGGCAATTTCCGCCGCCAAGCGCCGCAATACGTCATCGCCCTGCCCGTGCTGCCGCAATTCATGCAGCCGCGTGTGCACATCCGCCATAAAGGCATGAAAATGCGTGCGGGTTTTCTGTTTGGCTTCAAGGGCGCCAAAAAACATATCCATCAGCATTGTCTTGCCGCGGCCCACTGGCCCATAAATATAAAGCCCGTGCCAGCGCGCGGGCAAAAGCCAGTTCCACAAACGCGGGCGTTTTGCCGCCGCATTGCATTGCATGGCAAGGTCATGCAGCGCCTGCACGCTCTCCAGCTGCGCGGCATCCTCACGGATTTCGCCCGACCACACCGAAGCCTGATAATAATCTAAGGGAAGCGCCTGCATTGTGCGGAGAAAGGTAGCGTTCTTTCCAGCCAAAGGCTAGTCTTCCACGCCGGATGAAATTTATATGACGCCCCCGAACCCGCCCGCCCGCATTCGCCCTGTCGCTCCAAAGCCACCCAAGGCTGCGCAATATAAAGACATCGCGCGTTTTGAAGCCCGCATGCCGCTGGAAGAAAAACTGGCTGTTCTGCCCTGGGGCTTCGTGGCGCTGGTCGCGTGCCTGTCGTTCTTCGGCGTGCTGCTACTCTATTCCGCCGGCGGCGCGCAGTGGCAGCCCTGGGCGGCCACGCAATTGACCCGCGTCATTCCCGGCCTGTTCCTGATGATCGCGGTCGCGCTCACCGATATCCGCTTCTTTTACCGCTGGAGCTGGGTGATCTATGCCGTGCTGCTAGCCTCACTGGTAGGCGTGGAGGTCATGGGCCATATCGGCATGGGCGCCAAGCGCTGGCTCAACTTCGGGTATTTCGTATTGCAGCCTTCCGAGCATATGAAGGTGGCGCTCGCCCTCGTGCTCGCCCGCTATTTCCATGAGCTCAGTTACGACCAGATCGGCAATCCGCTGCGCCTCATTCCGCCCGTTCTCATGGTCATCGTGCCCGCCGTTCTCATTTTGCTGCAGCCTAATCTTGGCACCGCGATGATGACGCTGCTGTTCTCCGCCGCCGTTTTCTTTTTAGCCGGCGTGCGCTGGTGGAAATTCGCGATTATCGGGCTCATCGCCCCCATCGGCGCTTACTTTGCGTGGGGGCACTTGCATGATTACCAGAAGAAACGTCTTACCACCTTCCTTGATCCCAGCGCCGATCCGCAGGGCGCCGGCTATAACATCATCCAGTCCAAAATCGCGCTGGGTTCGGGCGGCCTGTTCGGCAAAGGCTTTGCCATGGGCACGCAAAGCCAGCTGAATTTTTTGCCGGAAAAACACACCGACTTCATCTTCGTGGTGCTGGCGGAAGAATTCGGCCTGGTCGGCGCGTGCATTCTTTTGGGTTTATTCTTCCTGCTTATTTTCTATGGCTATGCCATCAGCCTGACTGCACGCAGCCAGTTCGCGCGCCTTCTGGGGCTGGGCCTCACCACCACTTTGTTCCTTTACATCATCACCAACGTCTCGATGGTCATGGGGCTTATTCCCGTGGTGGGCATTCCGCTGCCGCTTATTTCCTATGGCGGCAGCGTGATGCTGGCGTTTTATATTGCCTGCGGCCTCATCCTCAGCATTGCCATCCATAAAGATGTGCGCATCGGCAAAGACAATCTCGACTAACCACAACCGTTCGTAAGCCGGAATAGTAATTTTAACAAAAGCTTAGGATTATCTTTTATAATCGCGCGATCAGTTCATTTTCGCGGGCCTGCATGTCCATACCCGAAGTCAATCCCGAAGCCACCGCCCATCCCAGGCCGGCGCTCGCCACTATGCTGGCTTATATATTATGCCCCCTCTTTGCGCTCGTGGCCATCTATGCGTTGTGGCAGGTGACGTCGCTGGCCAACCTTGGCGTCAACACCGCGCCCTTCTATGGCCATGTCACGCTGCTGGTCATTGCGGTCACCGCGCTTGCAACCGCCTGCGGCATTGCCGCGGCCACCTATGCCCGGGATTCCGCCGAACAGATCGCCAGCGTCAATGCGCATGGCCTGGAACGCCGCGCCCGCTACAACCAGAACATGCTGCGCCTGATCAGCGACCACCTGCCAAATATCCTCCTCATTGCCGACCGCGATGGCCGCATCTGGTTCGCCAACCGCGAAGCCGGCCTGCTGGCGCGCAAAGACCCCGCCGATATGAACGGCAAAACCATCGAACGCACGTTTGCCGGCCGCACCGCCACAACCATGCTGGAACGCGTGAAGAATGCCCTTGGCGCCCATGCCCCCGTGGTGACGGTTGATCGCTACGACGAAATGACGGGCCCGCGCTATATGGAAACCTATTACCTGCCGCTGCCCGAAGGCGAAGACCTTAAAAATGTCGCGCTGGTCATGCAGCGCAATATCACCTCGACGATTGTCGAACATGAACGGCAGGAACAAACCTTCCGCCAGCTTATCGACACTTTAATTGCCGTCGTCGACCGCCGCGATCCGTATGCCGCCGGCCACTCCATCCGTGTGGGCATCATGGCCGAAGCCATCGCCCGCCAGATGCAGCTCGATGAACAAAGCATCGAGGCATCCCGCATCGCCGGCTCGCTGATGAATTTGGGCAAGGTGCTGGTGCCGCGCGAAATTCTCACCAAGACCACGCCGCTTGATAGCGAAGAACTCAAGCAGGTGCGCAAAGCCATTTTGACCAGCGCCGACATTCTCTCGCTCATCTCATTTGAGACGCCCGTGGTGCCCACGCTGCGCCAGGTGCTGGAACGTTTTGACGGCAAGGGCGTGCCCGAAGGCCGTCGCGATGAACATATTATCCTCACCGCCCGCGTCGTCTCGGTCGCCAACGCATTCATAGCTTTGGTGAGCCCCCGCGCGCATCGCCCCGGCATATCGGTGGATGGCGCGCTTGATCTTCTGCGCCGCGACATCGGCACCATCTACGACCCCCGCGTGGTCGAAGCGCTGGCGGGCTATCTCGCCGCCAACCCCAACGTCCAGCAAACCATGCTGGAGCCCCCGCCGGAACTCCGCAGCGTGGTCGGCATTCAGGATATTACGGATTAAGCTTCAAGTTTTTTTGTGGGTGGTGGCAATGCCAGCTGCGGCGTGGCGGGCGCTGGCAATGCAAGCGCGGGTGGCACATAATCGATCAGGCGATAGCCCACGCCCCAGATCGTATCAATAATATTTCCCAGATCGGGATAGTCCGGGTCGAGTTTATTCAGCTTGCTGCGCACCTTGCTGACGAACACATCGATGATTTTTATCTCTGGCTCATCGTCGATGTCATAAAGTCTGTCCAGAAACTGCTGCTTGGTGATTACCGTGCCCTTACGAAACGCCAGCAGCGCGAGCAGATCGCTTTCCTTGCGCGTAAAATGTAATTCGCGGTTGGCGCCATAAACTTCGTGGGTATCCAGGTTGAGGGTTATCGGCCCGATGATCATCTGATTTTCGGTACGCTGGCGCAGCATGAGAGTGCGGTTCACCATGGCGGCCAAGGTGCGCCCATCCTGCTGGTCATCCGCCACGGCGGCAATGTTGGCGGTAATTAATTCAAACGCGGTCTCCGCGCATGCGCCGTCCACATAGGCCACAACCGGCAAGCCGCTTTGCTGCCCGATAGCCCGAATATACGATTGAAAATGCGGGCCCACTTTTATGCGGCCATCCAGGCCCACCACGATCACGTCGTATTCAGCCTTATAAATCCGGGCGGTGGTGATCAATTCTCCCCAACTGGCCGTCTGGTGCAGCGTTTCAGCGTCCCGGATATCAAAATCGCCCAGTTTGTGCGTATTAGCGAGCGCAAGCCGCGCTTTCACCGTATCTTTCAATATCGGGCGAAAATCGCTATCCACATTTTCCGGCACAAAAACCAGCACGCGCATTGAATATGTTCCATATAAATCCAAAAAATATGGCCCCACTATAATGAAAAATCGGCAGGAGCCAACCACTTATATATGTAGGCGCTGGAATTCCGTCCCCGCCCGCCTATACTCACTACATTAACCTTTCGAAAGCCACTCAAAATGAACGATACCAAAGCCATCGAACCCCACCTTGTCGGCGCCGTGAACTGGATGGGCTTGTGGACGTTGATCCGCAAGGAAGTCGAGCGCTTCTTCATCGTCTCGGCGCAAACAGTGGTCGCGCCTGTTATCAGCACGCTTTTATATTATGTCGTCTTTCATCTCGCGCTGGGCCAGACGGGCCGGCAGGTGGCGGGCGTGGATTACATGGCGTTCCTCACGCCGGGACTCGTCATGATGTCGATGGCGCAGAATGCGTTTGCGAACACCTCCAGCTCCATCGTCATTTCCAAAGTGCAGGGCAATATCGTCGATGTGCTCATGCCGCCGCTTTCGGCGGGCGAACTTGCCACCGGCTATACGGTTGGCGGTATTGTACGCGGGCTTGCAGTCGGCGCGTTCTCGGTTGTCGTCATGATGCTGTTTGTGCATCTCCCCGTCCACAGCCTGTTCTTCATGGTCTATCACGCCGTCATGGGCTCGATGATGATGGCGCTGCTCGGCCTTATCGGCGGCATCTGGTCGCAGAAATTCGATCATCTGGCCACCGTCACCAATTTCGTGATCATGCCGGCCACCTTCCTGTCCGGCACCTTCTATACCGCCGCCCAGCTGCCGGAAGCCTGGCGCTTCGTCGTCCACGCCAACCCGTTCTTTTATATGATTGATGGCTTTCGCTACGGCTTTATTGGCGTGGCCGATAGCCCCCTGTGGTTTGGCGTGATGTTCATGGCGGGCGTCAATCTCGCCCTGTGGATTGCGGCTTTACTGATGCTGCGCGCTGGCTATAAACTGCGGGCATGACCAATCACATTATGCCCGTCTACAACCGGGCGGATCTCAGCTTTGAGCGTGGCGAAGGCGCTTATTTATATACCCCCGATAACACCCGTTATCTGGATTTTGCCGCCGGCATCGCCGTGAACGCGCTTGGCCATGCGCATCCAGCATTGGTGAAAGCCCTGCAGGCGCAGGCCGAAAAACTCTGGCACGTCTCGAACATCTTCCGCATTCCGGGCGGCGAAAAACTGGCGACGCGGCTGTGTGCCCTCTCCGGCCTCGATCGCGTCTTCTTCACCAACTCCGGCATGGAAGCGTGGGAATGCGGCGTCAAAGTCATCCGCAAATATTTCACGCATATCAACCAGCCGCAAAAAACCCGCATCATTACCTTTCAGGGCTGCTTCCATGGCCGCGGCATGACATCCATCGCCGCTGCGAAAACCGATAAAATGGTCGGCGGCTTCGGCCCCCTCATCGATATGTTCGATCAGGTGCCGTGGGATGATTTAGAAGCCGTCAAAAAAGCCATCACCCCGGAGACCGCCGCCATCTGCATCGAACCCGTGCAGGGTGAAGGCGGCATGCGCGCGGCCTCCGACGAATTTTTAAAAGGTCTTCGCAGCTTGTGCGACCAGCACGGCCTGCTGCTGTTCTACGATGAAATTCAGTGTGGGTTAGGCCGCACCGGCAAAATGTTCGCCCATGAATGGTCGGGCGTGAAGCCGGATGTGATGTGTTTAGCCAAAGCCATCGGCGGCGGCTTTCCGCTTGGCGCGTGTTTGGCTTCGGAAAAAGCCGATAGCGGCATGGTGCCGGGCTCGCACGGTTCCACTTATGGCGGCAATCCTTTGGCCATGGCGGTGGGTAACGCCGTGATGGATGAGATGGAAAAATCCGATTTCCTGCCGCACGTTGAACATGCCGGCAATTACATGTGGCGCACCCTTGATAACGTGATCAAGGAATTCCCCGAGTTTTTCACCGGCCATCGCGGCCGCGGGCTCATGCAGGGTCTGCGCTGCGCCAAACCAGACGACAATTTAAAGCTGGTTGCCGCCCTTCGCACCAATAAGCTGCTTTGCGTTGCAGCCTCTGACCAAGTCGTGCGCTTCCTGCCGCCGCTCATCATCGCCGGCCAGCAGATCGATGAAGCCGCGCATATCATCACCCACACGGTCTCTGACCTTATCAAGAAGTCTGCGTAACATGCTAAAGCCAGCCCCGCTCCGCCACTTTCTCGATCTCGATCAATATACGCGCTACCAGCTGGCCGATATCATCCGCTTCGCGCATCTGCTTAAAAAACAAAACCGCTTCCCGCGCGATGAGCTGAAGGGCAAAACGCTGGCGCTGATTTTCGAAAAACCTTCCACCCGCACGCGCGTCTCGTTTGAAGTCGCGATGCGCGAACTTGGCGGCGAAAGTACCACGCTCACGGGCACCGAAATCCAGATGGGCCATGGCGAAACACTGGCCGATACCGCCCGCGTGCTCAGCCGCTTTGTGCACGTCATCATGCTCCGCACCTTCGCGCATGAAGACCTGCAAACAATCGCCAAATACGCCACGGTGCCCGTCATCAACGGCCTCACCAACCTCACCCACCCCTGCCAGGTCATGGCGGATTTAATGACGCTGGAAGAAAAACTCCACCGCATCGAAGGCCAGATCATCGCCTGGGTGGGCGACGGCGATAACAACGTGTTAAACAGCTGGATGCAGGCGGCCGCCCTGTTCAACTTTGAACTCCGCATCGCGTGTCCGGAAAAATACGCGCCCGATAAAGAACATCTGGCTAAAAACGCCCGCGCCAAAATCACGGTCACGCGCGATCCCGCCGCGGCCGTGCAGGGCGCCGCCGTTGTCATCACCGATACCTGGATCTCCATGCACCATGAAGATGCTGAGGAACGCCGCGAAGCCCTGGCGCCCTATCAGGTCAATACCGAACTCATGATGAAAGCGCGCAAAGATGCGATCTTCCTGCATTGCCTCCCCGCCCACCGCGGCGAGGAAGTGACCGACGCCGTGATGGACGGCGCGCAATCCGCCGTGTGGGACGAAGCCGAGAACCGCCTGCATATTCAGAAGGCGATTCTCATGTTCCTCCTCAACAAGATCCCGCAGGTTTAAACCCTTTCGTATTCCCTGTTGAAAACAGGGTCTGTCATTTAGCAAGCCAGTTTTTAACGCACATACCAGCGAAAGCGGGTATCCAGTTTATCACCACAAACCAAACTGGATTCCGGCTTGCGCCGGAATGTACGTAAGAAATAAAGGGATACCGGCTTTCGCCGGTACATACATTTAGCTGATTAGCATGCCCATATAGACGCCGCCCGGGAATCTTACTAACCTAGCGGCCTCTTCTTTCATCGATAGGTCTCCCATGCGCCGCATTCTCCCAATCGCTCTCCTCGCCCTCACCCTGCCGCTGGCGTCCTGCAGCTGGTTCGACTGGATGAACCCGTGGAGTGGTGACAGCAGCGCGCCGGCTTCCTCTTCGGCCGCGACCGATGCCACCTTCGCCGGCTGCCCGCAGGTTGCCAGCATCCGCGATCTGTCGCTTTATCAAAACCCGGCGGTCGCCACCGATGACCAGCTGGTTGTGAACGTGCGCATGGGCAATGTGAAATCCACCTGTTCAAGCGTGAGCGACGGCTTCAAGGTCGATGCCAGTTTTGATGTCGCCGCGCTCCGCGGCGCTGCCTCGCAGGCCAAGAACCTCAGCATCCCGTTCTTCGTCTCGGTCGTGAACGCGAAGGATGAAATTTTGCAGCGCGATACCTACGAAATCCCCCTCACCTTCGATGGCGATACCAAGCAGATGCGCGTGAATACGCCTTTCAGCATCAATGTGCCGAGCTCCGATGGCAACACCAACCGCGTGCTCATCGGCTTTCAGCTCAGCCAGGACCAGCTGAACGCCAACGCTTCCTTTTTCGGTTCCAAATAACGGCTAAATGACGAGCGAAACCACCCGTCAAACCACGCTGCATAGCTGGCACATCGCCCAGGGCGCCAAAATGGTGCCGTTCGCGGGCTATGATATGCCGGTGAACTACCCCGAAGGCATCCTCGCGGAACATCTCCACACCCGCACGCGCGCCGGCCTGTTCGACGTCTCGCATATGGGCCAGATTGTGCTCCGCGGCAAAGACAGCGTCGCCGCATTTGAAGGCTGCGTGCCTTCCAGCGTAGCCACCATCAAGCCGGGGCACATGCGCTATACGGTGCTCATGAACGACTGGGGCGGCGTGCTTGATGACCTCATCATGGTGCGCCCGGAAGTGGGCGATGATTTATGGCTGATTGTAAACGCCGGCCCGAAAGAAAATGATTTCGCCGTTTTGAAGAAGCGCATGAAAGACGCGCAGATCGAATTTTTAACCCGCGATCTCATCGCCCTGCAAGGCCCGCAGGCGGCCGGCGTGCTCAGCCATTATGTGTCCGGCCTCGACCGCCTCGGTTTCATGCAGGCGAAGTGGACGGAGATCGAGGGCATGCCCGTGGTGCTCATGCGCTCCGGGTACACCGGCGAAGACGGTTTTGAAATTTCGGTGAGCGCCAAGAATACCCAGCGTCTGGTGCAGCTTCTGGTCAAGCACGAAGAGGTTAAACCCATCGGCCTTGGCGCGCGCGATACGCTGCGCCTCGAAGCCGGGCTTTGCCTGTATGGCCACGAACTCAACGATACCATCACGCCCATCGAAGCCGGCCTTAACTGGATCATCGATAAACGCAAGCTGGCGCTGGCCGAATTCACCGGCGCCGCGATCATTGAATCCATTCTCCTCAACAAGCCGGAAAAACTCAGGGTCGGCATCATGGTCGATGATCGCACGCCCGCGCGCGACGGCACCGAAGTGCAGAACACGCATGGCCAAACGGTTGGCATCATCACCAGCGGCGGCTTCAGCCCCACGCTTGGCAAGCCCATTGCGCTTGCCTATCTCGACCGCGCCGCCGCCGTACCCGGCAGCCGCGTGCAGGTCATGGTGCGCGGCCGCGCCATTCCCGCCCATGTCTGCGGCCTGCCCTTTGTTCCGCACCGTTATTACAGCCGCCCTAAATAAGGAGATCCCATGACCGTCAAATTCAGCAAAGACCACGAATGGGTGAAAATGGAAGGCGATGTCGCCATCATCGGCATCACCGATTATGCGCAGAATGCGCTGGGCGATATCGTGTTCGTGGAACTGCCGGCCATCGGCGCCAAACTCAGCCAGGGCAAAAACGCCGCCGTCGTTGAATCGGTCAAAGCCGCATCCGACGTCTACGCGCCGATCTCCGGCGAAGTCGTGGCGGTTAACGATGCTCTCACTGCTGATCCCGCAAAAATTAACAGCGCCGCGGAAAATGACGGCTGGATGTTCAAATTAAAGCCCGCCAACACAAGCGAATTCGACGCGCTGCTGGATGATGCCACCTATAAAAAACTTACCGCCCAATAATTAAATGCAGCTTCGCTATCTCCCCCTCACCGATAACGACCGCGCGGATATGCTGCGCACGATCGGTGCAGCCAGCGTGGATGATTTATTCAAGGATGTGCCGGCATCCGCCCGCCGCAAGGGTGCGATTGAAGGCCTGCCTTCCCACCAAAGCGAAATGGCGGTGGAACAGCACATGCTGGCGCTTGCCCGCCGCAACCTTACGGCTGAGACCGCGCCGTTTTTCTGCGGTGCCGGCGCCTATCGCCACCATGTGCCGGCCAGCGTTGATCAATTACTGTTGCGCGGCGAGTTTTTGACCTCGTATACACCCTACCAGCCGGAAGTAAGCCAGGGCACGCTGCAATATCTGTTCGAATTCCAGACGCAGGTCGCCATGCTCACCGGCATGGATGTGGCGAATGCCTCGATGTATGACGGCTCCACGGCAGCCGCCGAAGCCGTGCTGATGGCAAACCGCATCACCAAGCGCAATCACGCGATTTTGTCTGGCGGCCTGCATCCGCATTATGCGGAAGTCATTCAAACCAACGCGCATCTCTGCGGCTTTACCGCCACGCGCCTTGCGCCAAATTTGAATGCCAAAGACAATATCGAGATCACCGATCAAACCTCCTGCGTCGTCGTGCAAACGCCCGATATCTGGGGCCGCGTGCATGATTACGCGGCGCTTGCCAAAGCCTGCCACGATAAAGGTGCGCTGCTGATTATTGTGGTGACTGAAGCCGTCTCGCTCGGCCTTCTCCCCGCCCCCGGCGCCATGGGCGCGGATATCGTGGTTGTGGAAGGCCAATCCATCGGCAACAGCCTTGGTTTTGGGGGGCCCTATGTGGGCTTGTTTGCGACGCGTGAACAATATGTGCGCCAGATGCCGGGGCGTTTGTGCGGTGAAACAGTAGACGCCGAAGGCAAACGCGGCTTTGTGCTCACGCTCTCCACCCGCGAACAGCATATCCGCCGCGAAAAAGCGACCAGCAACATCTGCACTAATTCGGGCCTGTGCGCGCTGGCTTTCACCATTCACTTAAGCCTGCTCGGCGAAGAAGGTTTTAAAAAACTGGCCAAACTTAATCACGCAAAAGCCGTACATGCGGCGGAGCGCCTCGCAAAAGTCAAAGGCGTGCGCGTCGTCAACGATACGTTCTTCAACGAATTCACGCTTGAGTTGTCCCAGCCCGCTGCGCCGGTGGTGGAACGGTTAGCAGGCAAAAATATTCTGGCTGGCGTGCCGGTCAGCCGTCTGCTCCCCAATGATAAGGCATTGCAAAACATGCTGCTCGTCGCCGTCACCGAACTCACCAGTGACGTCGATATCGAGATGTTAGCGACGGAGCTCGCCGCATGAGCATGAACAACCAAGGCAGGCCTACCACGCCACAATCATCTGCACCCGCTGCTTCCCATGGCCTGCAGCTGGAAGAACCGCTGATTTTTGAACTGGGCCAGCCGGGCCGCTGCGGCGTCGACCTGCCCGATGTGCCAGCACATACAATGAAAACTGGCCTCGCTGAACGCGGCGCAATTGGGTTACCCGGCCTCTCGGAACCACAGGTCGTACGCCATTACACACGCCTCTCGCAAAAAAACTTCGGCATCGACAGCACGTTCTATCCGCTCGGCTCCTGCACCATGAAGCATAATCCGCGCCTCAATGAAAAAATGGCGCGCGCACCGGGTTTCGCGTTGTCGCATCCGCTGCAACCCTTTTCCACCGTGCAGGGCAGCCTTGCGGTGATGCACGAGCTTTCCGACTGGCTACTCAAGCTCACCGGCATGCAGGCCGTCGCACTCTCGCCCGCCGCCGGCGCGCATGGCGAATTCTGCGGCATGGCCGCCATCAAAACCGCGCTGCAAGCGAAGGGCGAAAAACGCAACGTCGTGCTGGTGCCGGAATCCGCGCATGGCACCAACCCCGCCACCGCCGCCGCGCTTGGCTTTGAAGTCGTGAGCATTCCCGCCAACGCGCGCGGGCGCGTGGATAAAGCCGCCCTGCTTGGCAAGCTGAACTCCGATGTCGCCGCCCTCATGCTCACCAACCCCAACACCTGCGGGCTGTTTGAGAATGAAATTATCGAAATCGCCAATGCCCTCCACAAAGCCGGCGCGTATTTTTACGGCGACGGCGCGAATTACAACGCGATCGTGGGCCGCGTGAAGCCGGCTGATCTTGGCATCGATGCCATGCACATCAATCTGCACAAAACATTTTCCACGCCGCATGGCGGCGGCGGCCCGGGCAGCGGGCCGGTGGTGTTCTCCAAGCGTTTGGCGGAACACGTGCCGGTGCCCTACATGGTGCAAACCGCCAATGGCCTGTCGCTGATCGAGGAAAAAGGCGCCGCAAATGTGGGCCGCCTCAAAGCCTTCCACGGCCAGATGGGCATGTTCATCCGCGCGCTCACCTATATGCTCAGCCACGGCGCCGATGGTCTGTTACAGGCCTCCAGTGATGCCGTGCTGAACGCCAATTACATCCTCGCCAAACTCAAAGACGTCATGACGCCGAGTTTTGAGGGCCCCTGCATGCACGAAGCGCTGTTCGATGATCGCTTTCTGGCCGGCACCGGCGTTGCTACCCTCGATATCGCCAAAGGCCTGCTCGATAAGGGCTTTCACCCGATGACGATGTATTTCCCCCTCGTCGTCCACGGCGCGTTTTTAATCGAACCCACGGAGACCGAAAGCAAGCAGGCGCTGGATGAATTTATAACGGCGCTCCGCGATCTGGTCGCCCAAGCCAAAACCGATCCGGAAAAACTGAAAGCCGCGCCCGTCACCACACCGCGCCGCCGCCTTGATGAAACGCGCGCCGCCCGCACGCCGATTTTACGCTGGAAGCAGGCCTGATCAAAAACCTCATTCCCGCGAAAGCGGGAATCCAGCTAAAGCTGCGTCTGCAGCGGAATATGATTTAGATTTTATCCCAGTCCCCTGGATCCCCGCTTTCGCGGGGATGAGGTAAGAATAGCGGGGAATTAGACTCCGTAACTCTTGACGAGCGAGCCCACCACCAAAAACCAGCCATCCACCAGCACGAAGAAAATAATCTTGAACGGCAGGGAAATGACGGAAGGCGGCAGCATCATCATGCCCATCGCCATCAGAATGCTGGCGACCACCATATCGATAATCAGAAACGGCAAAAACAGCATGAAGCCGATCTCAAACGCGCGCCGCAATTCCGAGATCATGAACGCCGGCACCAATACGTGCATCGGCACATCTTCGGCTTTGGCCACCGGCTGCAATTTGGCCAGCTCCATGAACAGCTTCAAATCTTTTTCGCGCGCGTATTTGATCATGAAATCGTGGAACGGCTTGGCGGTCTTATCAAACGCCACCTTCTCATCGATCTGTTCGTTCATATAGGGCTGAATGCCTTCGTCATAGGCTTTCTGAAACGTCGGCGCCATGATGAAGAAGGTGAGAAACAGCGCCAGGCTGATCAAAACCGTATTCGGCGGCGTCTGCTGCGTGCCCAGCGCCGTGCGCAGCAGGCTAAGCGCCACAATCACGCGCACAAACGATGTCACCATCATTAAAATCGACGGCGCCAGGCTGATCACCGTGACCAGCGCCACCATCTGCACAATCTGCGCGGCCGTGCCGCCTTCCTTGCCGCCCAGACTTAAAGACAAATTCTGCGCGAAGGCCGGTTCCGCCACACAAATGGCGCCCGCCACAAACGGCAACAGCAACAGCAGTTTTTTAAGATGCTTCATCATGGTTTAGGGTGCCGTAAACATACCTCTTAAGCAAGTTTTTTGCCGTCATCCCGGCGAAGGCCGGGATCCACGAAAAGCCAAACAGGATAGTCTTGGTCTTGAGGCCTATTGTGGATGCCGGCCTTCGCCGGCATGACTTTATAACTATCCCTTCAACTCATTCCGCCCCGGCAATACCACCGGGTTGGCGCCGCCAAGAATAACCGTATGGTCGGCCCCGTCGCTGCGTAAAATCACCGCGCGGTGCCGGCCATCCAGCATCAAAACTTCGACAACGCTCATGCGCCGCGCTTTCACGTTGGGCGCCACCACCGTGAGGCCCAGCATCGGGCCAAAACGGCGCAGCGCCAGCGCGAACAGGCCCAGCAGGGCCAGCACCGTAAACAGCGCAATCAGCATATGAACAATCTGGCCGGCTTCCATGGTTTAATTCTCGCGCGTGCTGCCCTTGCCGCCATAGGCGGAATGGGCGCGCAAAATCTTGTCGGCCTGGTCGCCGCCCGTGATGGATTCATGCGTATTACGCAGGTTTGCTTCCAGCCGATCCAGCGAACTGATCACATTTTCCAGTAACGGCAGCAGTTTCAGACGCATCGGGCCTTCGGTCTTGAGCATTTCCATGCAGAGCGTTTCCACCTGCTGGTCAACACCGCTCAGGTCAATCATGCCGCCCTGTTTTAAAATCTCTTCGCTCAGCGCCAGCGCGCGGTCGATCGCTTCCAGCTGTTCCATCGGGTTTAAAATAGCATTCATGGTGTTGCTCCGGGCTTAACCATTTTCGCGTTTGCTTCAAAAACACGGGCTAATATTTCCGCTACCGCCACAATGGCTTCCGCGGGAATTTCGTGATCCAAATCAAGGGTTGCCAATAATTCCGCTAAATCCGCGTCCTGGCGCACCTTGATATCGTTCTCAAACGCCAGCTTTAAAATCTGTTCCGCTAAAACACCGCGCCCGCTCGCCACAATTTTGGGCAGCTGCCCTTCCACATCGGAGGACTGCAACGCCACCGCCGCCTGCGGGCCCTTCGGCTTCGGCGCGTCATCACCAGCACCCAGATGCAAATCAATGGCCATATCTAAACTAGAATCGGGTAGTGGTTAGCAAATCGTTAAGACCTGTTAATATAGGAATTGCTGCAGCTTGGATATGCGTGGATAAGGGGCTTGCAAGCGCCCGATTCTGGCGCATTCTGGCTCAAAATTGCCGGGTACGGTTTTACGCTTTCTTAAATACACCCCGCGCATTGTGGAAACTGGATTTCAGGCCCGTTTTAGCGGGCCAGATGTGGTGGGCGGGCCCGATGGCACAGAACGGCTTCTTCGATCTGGTATCAGAAAAAATGAATTTCCTGACGCAGCGTCAGGAAGTCATCGCCAGCAACATCGCCAACGCCAATGTCGCCGGCTACAAAGCGAAAGACATCGAAAGCTTCGACAGCGTCCTGCAGCGCCGCATGGCCACGTCGCTGCCCATGCAAACCGGCGGCCTTCGCACCACCAACGCGCATCACATGCAGCCCAGTTCCGGTGGCGGCAGCAGCGCATTCAAAGTTTCCAATCTGCAGGACAGCTACGACGTGAAGCCTTCGGGCAATGCCGTCGACGTCGAACAGCAGATGACCCAGATGGCCCAGATCACCACCGATTACACGATGGTCACCGGCCTTTACAAAAAAATGCTCGGCCTTCTCAAGCTCAGCATTGGCGCACGTGGATAAGGGAACCAACTAAATGACCCGCACCGCCGATTTTACCGACGTTATGACCATCGCCTCCAGCGGCATGCGCGCGCAGGGTGATCGCTTACGTGTGATCGCGGAAAACATCGCCAACGCAACGTCAACCGGCGATACGCCGGGCGCCAATCCCTACCAGCGCCGCGAAGTTTTGTTCAAAAACGTGCTGGACCGCGTGAGCGGTTTAAACCTTGTAAAAGTGGCGTCTGTGCGCCCTGACCCGGCGCCGTTCAACAAGGAATACAACCCCACGCACCCCGCCGCCGATAAAGACGGCTACGTGCTGACCCCCAATGTAAAACCGCTGGTAGAAACCATCGACATGCGCGAAGCCCAGCGCACCTACGATGCGAACCTCAGCGTGCTGGATGCCGCGCGAAGCATGGTGGCCCGCGCCCTCGATATTCTGCGCGGATAAGATTTAAACGAAGGAACCTGACCCATGGCCATTAACATCGCGGATGCCTTAAACGCCTACAAGACCTCGCTCAAGGGCATGGATACGGAAAACGAAGCCGCGCCCGCGGGTGGCTCCAGCTTCGGCGATATGCTGGGCGGCATGCTGAAGACCAGCATGGATAGCCTGAAAGCCGCGGATAAAGTGAGCATGGATGCCGTTGCCGGCAAAGCCAGCGTGAACCAGATTGTGACAGCCGTCAGCACCGCCGAAGTGGAGTTGCAGAAACTCATCGGCATCCGCGACCGCCTGCTCAGCGCCTACCAGGAATTGATGCGCTCGGGCATTTAAAGCCAATTTTCTCTACACGCACATTCCGGCGAAAGCCGGAATCCAGTTTGTTTAACGCCAGCAAAACTGGATCCCGGCTTTCGCCGGGATGTACACGTGTATTTTGGTGATCATAACCTTTCATTCGACTGGGCTTGCTGATATCATGAGTAAGTTGTCATCCATCACCGGTTTGATCTCCCATGAATGAATCCGACGTCATCGATATCGCGCGTGAATCCATCATCGTGATGCTGGAAGTCGGCGGGCCCATTTTAATTCTGGGCCTTATCGTGGGTATTCTCGTCTCGCTCATTCAAACCGTCACGCAAATTCAGGAAGCCACGCTCGCCTTCGTGCCCAAGCTGCTGGTGATCGGCATCGCGCTAGTGGTCATGCTGCCCTTCATGATGCAAAGCCTTGGCGGTTTCACCCAGCGTTTGTTTGAACGCATCGCCAGCATGGGCACTGCGGCATGACCCTGGACCTTGCAAGCATATTGCAAGGCCACGTCTTTGCGTTCCTTCTTATCTTCTGCCGCGTGGGTTCCATTCTCATGCTCATGCCGGGCGTGGGCGAAACCTTCGTGCCGGCGCGTCTCCGCCTGCAATTCGCGCTCTTTATCAGCTTCATCCTGCTGCCGTTTCTGGCGCCGGGCCTGCCGCACATGCCTTCAAGCGTGGCGAAAACCGTTGAACTGGTCATTCTTGAATTCGGCTACGGCATCTTCATGGGCCTCATCATGCGCCTGATGCTGAGCACGCTTGAAATGGCGGGCCAGCTTATTTCCATGCAAACGGGCCTCTCCAACGCCATGATCTTCAACCCCTCTATGGCCAGCCAGGGCTCGCTCCCCGGCGCGCTCATGACGCTACTCGGCGTGCTCATCATCTTTGAAAGCGGCCTGCTTGACCTGCTGTTTGGCAGCCTGGTGCAAAGCTACAACGTCTTTAAACCCGGCGCGCCGTGGCCGGTGGCCGACTTCAACAATTTCATGACCGGCGCCATGATGGGCTCGCTCGATCTGGCCTTGCGCCTCGTTGCGCCCTTCATGATTTTGGGCATCGTCTTCCAGCTTGCGGCCGGCGTGATGGTCAAGATGGTACCGCAGATTCAAATCTTCTTCGTCGCCGCGCCGCTGCAAATTCTGCTCGGCATGGTGATCTTCGCCGGCACCATCGCCGCCATCATGGCCTTCTGGGCCGATGGCTTCGAAGCCATGCTCACCAAAATGATAGGTGGCTAATGGCCGAAGACGACGACGATTCCAGTAAAACCGAAGACCCGACAAGCAAACGCTTGTCGGATGCGCGCAACGAAGGCGATCTGCCCATCAGCCGCGACCTCACGATCTGGATCGTGCTGCTCGGTATTGTCTTCTGCATCAGCACCGTCATCCCGCACATTCTCCCCGGCATGCTCACCCCCATGACCGTCATGCTGGAACGCGCCGGGGAAGTGCCCCTTAACGAAGGCACCCTGCCCGGCATTCTCGCGGAATTTTTCGGCTCGGCGGCTATGCCGGCACTGATCATCGGCGCGCTGCTGCTGCTTTTCACCGTGGCCGCCACCATGCTGCAGACCGGCCCCATTTTTAACATGAGCCTCATCAAGCTCAACTGGTCGAAGCTGAATTTCATCGGTGGCATCAAGCGGCTGTTCTCCGCCAATTCGCTGGTCGAGCTTGCCAAGGCGATGGGCAAAATGCTGGTGGTCGGCTTTATCAGCTACAAGTTCCTGGAGCACGATTTCGACCAGAGCCAGGCCATGACCGGCATGGAAAACATCAGCATGGTCCATGTCACGCACAAGCTGGGCAATGATATTGTTTTCGCCGTGTTTCTTGCCTTTACCGTCATCATGGCGATCGATGTTTTATACCAGCGCTATACGTATTTTAAAAAACTGCGCATGACGAAAAGCGAAGTGAAGGAAGAATTCCGCCAGTCGGAAGGCGACCCGCACACCAAGGCGCGCATCCGCAACATCCGCATGGAAAAAGCGCGCAAGCGCATGATGGCCGCCGTGCCCAATGCCGACGTGGTCATCACCAACCCAACCCACTTCTCGGTCGCATTAAAATACGAAGCCGGCAAAATGACCGCGCCCATCGTGCTCGCCAAGGGGCAGGATTATATTGCGCTGCGCATCCGCGAAATCGCCAAGGAGAACGACGTGCCGATTGTCGCCAACCCGCCGCTGGCGCGCGCGCTCTATGCCACCGTGGAAGTCGACCAGGAAGTGCCGCCCGCCCATTACCGCGCGGTCGCCGAAGTCATTTCGTATGTCTACCGCCTCAAAAAAAGCGTCGGCGGCATGCGCTGGTCGGGCAGCGGCGGCCCCGCGCCCGCCGGTTC
>JBEHYA010000034.1:0-18613 GCA_048498415.1 Pseudomonadota bacterium | reverse complement strand
CACCACATCGGGCACGATAGAATTGAGAAGGCGCTGGTAATGCGTGATCACCAGCATGCCGCGCTTTTCGCCCCGCTGGCTGTTCACGCCATCGGCGACAACTTTGAGCGCATCGATATCCAGACCGCTATCAGTTTCATCGAGCACGGCTAAACTTGGTTCAAGCAAAACCATCTGCAAAATTTCATTGCGCTTTTTCTCGCCGCCGGAAAAGCCGGTGTTCAGCGAGCGCTTGAGCATATCTTCCGAAACGCCGAGGGCTTTGGCTTTTTCGCGCACGATGCGAAGGAACTTCACGGCGTCGTATTCTTCCTGCCCGCGCGCCTTGCGCACCGCATTCACGCAGGTTTTCAGGAAGTTCATGGTGCTGACACCCGGAATTTCGACGGGGTATTGGAAACCCAAAAACATGCCGAGCCCGGCGCGTTCTTCCGGCGATAAGGCCAGCAGGTCTTTACCCATGAACTGCACGGAACCTTTCGTGACCGTGTAACCGTCGCGGCCCGCTAATATATAAGAGAGCGTGGATTTGCCGGAACCATTCGGCCCCATGATGGCGTGGACTTCGCCGGCGTTGATCACCAGATCAATGCCTTTGAGAATTTCCTTCTCGCCCAGCGCGGCGTGCAGGCCTTGAATACGTAAAATTTCGGTCATCCGACACTTCCTTCTAAACTGATGGCCAGCAGCTTCTGTGCTTCCACGGCGAATTCCATGGGCAGTTCCTGCAACACTTCGCGGCAGAAACCGTTGACAATCAGGCCCACGGCTTCTTCGTCGCTGAGCCCGCGCTGCTTGCAATAAAACAATTGTTCTTCGCTGATGCGGCTGGTGGTCGCTTCATGCTCCACGCGCGCCGAACGGTTGCGGCTTTCGATATAGGGAATGGTATGCGCGCCGCAGCGGTCGCCAATCAGCAGGCTATCGCACTGCGTATGGTTCCGTGCGCCTTCGGCTTTTGGCATCATCTTTACGAGGCCCCGATAGGTGTTCTGGCCGAAGCCGGCGGAGATGCCTTTGGAGACGATGGTGGAGCGCGTGTTTTTGCCAAGGTGAATCATCTTGGTGCCGGTATCGGCCTGCTGGTGGTGGCGCGTGACCGCGACGGAATAAAATTCGCCCACGCTGTCATCACCCTGCAAAATGCAGCTGGGGTATTTCCAGGTGATGGCGGAGCCGGTCTCCACCTGCGTCCACGAAATTTTGGAACGCGCGCCACGGCAGGCGCCGCGCTTGGTGACAAAATTATAAATACCGCCGCGGCCCTCGGCATCGCCGGGATACCAGTTTTGCACGGTGGAATATTTGATCGCCGCATCATCCAGCGCCACCAGCTCCACCACGGCCGCATGCAGCTGGTTTTCATCGCGTTTCGGCGCGGTGCAGCCTTCTAAATACGAAACATGTGCTCCGGCATCGGCGATAATCAGCGTGCGTTCGAACTGGCCGGTGTTTTCAGCGTTGATGCGGAAATAGGTGGAGAGTTCCATCGGGCAGCGCACGCCCTTGGGAATATAAACAAACGAGCCATCGGTGAAGACGGCCGAATTCAGGGCGGCGAAGTAATTGTCGGAAGTAGGCACCACGCTGCCCATATATTCGCGCACGAGGTCGGGGTGCTTCTGCACCGCTTCGGAAATGGAGCAGAAGATGACGCCGATTTCTTCCAGCTTCTTTTTGAAAGTGGTCGCCACGGAAACAGAATCGAACACGGCATCCACCGCGATCTTGGGTTCGACGCCCGCCAGCATTTCCTGTTCCTTCAGGGGAATGCCAAGTTTTTCGTACATCGCTAAAATTTCAGGGTCGACTTCATCGAGGCTGCCGAGTTTTTTCTTCTGTTTCGGCGCGGCGTAATAATACGCATCCTGATAATCAATGGGGCCATATTTGAGCTTGCCCCATTCGGGCTCGGTCATGGTTAGCCAATGTTTATAGGCCTTCAGGCGCCATTCGAGGAGCCACGCGGGCTCGTTCTTTTTAGCCGAAATAAAACGCACGGTGTCTTCGCTGAGACCCTTCGGTGCGCGTTCCTGTTCGATATCGGTGGAAAAACCATAGGCGTAATTTTCTTCCGTGAAGGGTTTCAGTTCCTTCAGGGTTTTTTCCTTGCCTGTGAGTTCCGCAACAGTCTGGTTCATTGATTGATCTCTTTAGCGGGGCTTATGCCACGCGTGAAATAGGGCGGTGTATCGCAGGCCATGTCGTAGAGTGAGACGCTTGAAAGTGCGCCCGAGAGCGCGCGGTTCACTTTGTTCCAGCGGCCATTCACGGCGCAGGCATTCTGGTGGCTGCACATATGCTGGGCGCCATCCACGCAGTCGGTGAGAAGCAGCGGACCATCGATGGCGGTGATGACCTGTTCGACCGTAATCTCGCGGGGAGAGCGGGAGAGGTTATAGCCGCCCGAAGCGCCGCGCTGCGCCGCGACGACGCCACCCTTGGCCAGTAATTTGAGAACCTTGGCGACGGTGGGATGGGGCAGGCGGGTTTTATCCGCAATGTCCTGCGCGGTGCATTGCTGGCCTTCCACGCGGACCATATGGGTCAGCACCACAAAGGCGTAATCGGTGAGCTTGCTGAGTTTAAACATCTGCCATTCTTTCCGGGGGCGCCATAAAGGCAACGATTGTGTACTAATTTAGTACAGATAATGCAAGAAGGCGAGTTTTTGCTTCATTTTCATGGTTTTTCATGGCCTTAGGCCAAAACTACGGCGGGCGTGACAGGCCGCTGCTTATATAATATGGCTTAAGCCCATGACCGAGAGCAAAACCACCCCAATCGATAAACTCAGCTTCGAAGACGCGCTGGCGGAGCTGGAAAAAATCGTCCGCAACCTGGAAGACGGCAAAACCAGGCTGGATGACGCCGTTGCCGCTTATGAACGCGGCGCCGCGCTGAAGCGCCATTGCGAAGGCAAGCTGCGCGAGGCGCAACTCAAGGTCGAGAAGATCAGCATCAAGGCCGATGGCAGCGTTTCGCTTGAGGCCATGCAGGCAGACTGATAAACACTTAATCCCCACCGATTCACTTTTTCAAAAAAGCGACACCCCATGCCTTCATTATCGCCCGAACTCAAAAACGCCATGGCGGATGTCGCCGCGGAAGTCGAACGCACGATTAGTTATCTGCTTCCCGAAAATGGTTTTGCCGAGCAGCGCCTGCTGGAATCGATGCGCTATGGTTCGCTGAACGGCGGCAAGCGTTTGCGCCCGTTCCTGGTGGTGAGCTCCGCGCAGCTGTTTGGTGTAGGCGATAAATCGGCCTACCGCACGGCGGCGGCTGTGGAATTCGTGCATTGCTATTCGCTCATTCACGACGATTTGCCGGCGATGGATAATTCTGATCTCCGCCGCGGCAAACCGACGGTGCACAAAAAGTTTGATGATGCGACCGCCATTCTGGCGGGCGATGCGCTGCTTACCTACGCGTTTGAAGTGCTGGCCGATGCCCACACGCATGAAGACCCGAATGTGCGTTCCATGCTGGTGACGGCGCTTGCCAAAGCTTCCGGCGCGAACGGCATGGTGGGCGGGCAGATGCTGGATTTAGTGGCCGAGACCACGCAGCTGGATATCGGCGCCATCACCCGCCTGCAGCGCATGAAGACGGGCGAATTGATTGCGTTCAGCTGTGAAGCGGGCGGTATTCTGGGCAAGGCCACGGGGCCGCATCGCCACGCTTTGCGTGCATACGCGCATGATCTGGGCCTTGCTTTCCAGATCATCGACGATTTGCTGGATGCCGAAGGCAGCGAAGAAAAGACTGGAAAATCAGTGGGCCGCGACGAAAAAGCCGGCAAGGCGACCTTCGTGTCGATTTTGGGCGCCGAACGCGCCCGGGCGCAGGCGAACCTGCTTTCCCAGCAGGCGGCCAGCCATTTGAGCATTTTTGATGGCCGGGCTAAACTTTTAGAACAAGTTGCCAAATTCGTCGTGGAGCGGGACTTTTAAGGCCCGCTTAGCCTCAAATTAACCACGATAAAGCTTATTACTTGCTTACAGCCGATGCTATAAGCACGTCCACACTCATGCTCCAGATGCTCGAAGTCAACCGCCTGAAAGATCCACGCGTGCAACTCGCGCGCGAATTCGCGCGAACACGTCATGAACTTTCCGCGCCGCGCAAGGGTGATGGCCGCCCGTTCTTCACGCATCCTGATGAAATTTCGCAGCTTCTGTGGGGCATCGGCATTACCGATCCGCTGGTGCATTGTGGCGTCTATCTACACGACATGGTCGACCATCAACTGGCGACCTACGCAGATATCGTGAATATTTTCCCTGCTGATCAGCGCTATTTCGGGAAGCGCACCGCCACGCTGGTGCGCGAATTGACCGACCCAAATGGCATGGAATTCGAAGAAAAGAAAAAATACCAAACCGACCGTGCCCGCCATATGCTGATACGTGCCCAGTTCATGCGGGCCGGCGATGTGATTCATAACTCGGCCACCACCTTCAACCTTGATCCGTGCGCCGCGGCACACACGCAGGAAAAAGCGGCATCGATCATGCAGGCGATTCTCGATTGCCTGGATGAACATCATCAGAAGTGGAAGGCGTTGCCGGGCCGCGATGACCGCCGCGTGCATGAGCAGGATACGCAGGATCGGATTAATTTTAACATCGGCGTCCTGAGTAAAATTTTTGACATGATTGTGGATGGCACCAACAGCGATCTGGTGGATGATGAAATGATGGGCCGTCCATTTGAAGATGGCATTAGCCGCATGATTGCGCGCGGTATTCAGGCTCATCTGGCTGATACGGCGCATCCGCATCGCCGTCCACCTGCCGCCGGAACGCCGGTCGCTGTCTGCGCTACCTGCTAATATAATTCCCATGAAAAAACGCATCGATCAATGGCTGGCGGATCAGGGCCTGGCCGAAAGCCGCACGCGCGCGCAGGCGCTTGTGATGGCGGGGCTGGTTTACAGCGGCACACAGCGCATCGATAAGCCGAGCGTGCTGGTGGAAGACGATGCCGCGATTACTGTGAAGGGCAAAGACCACCCCTATGTCAGCCGCGGCGGCGTGAAGCTGGCGGCGGCGCTGGAGCATTTTAAAATAAACGTCACGAATAAAATTGCGCTGGATGTGGGCTCATCCACCGGCGGGTTCACGGATGTGCTGCTGAAAGGCGGCGCCAAAAAAGTCTATGCCGTGGATGTGGGCACCAATCAGCTGGCCTATAGCCTTCGCACCGACGCGCGCGTGGTGGTGATGGAACAGACCAATGCGCGGAATTTGAATAGCGAATTAATCCCGGAACGGCCGGAAATCGTCGTGTGCGATGCCAGCTTTATTAGTTTAAAAACCGTGCTGCCGGCGGCGCTGGGTTTGGCGGTGCGTGGCGCCACGCTTATTGCCCTCATCAAGCCGCAGTTTGAAGTGGGGCGCGAAAATGTCGGCAAGGGCGGTATTGTGCGCGATGAAGGTTTAAGGCAGGAAGTATGCGTGGATATTGAAGCCTGGCTCACCCACGAAATGGGCTGGCAGGTGCTGGGGATCACGCCCAGCCCGATTACAGGCACCGACGGCAATGTGGAATTTTTGATCGCGGCCAGAAAACCATAACCTCATCCCCGCGTAAGTGGGGATCCAGAGGACGGGGCTATTATTTGAATAATTATTTTTCGCTGCAGACGCAGCGTTAGCTAGATTCCCGCTTTCGCGGGAATGAGGTTAGCCACGGGGCGGCAGGGTCAGGCAGCTTTTGCTGTTGCCCAGCGCATCGCAGGCGGTGCGGGCGGTTTTTTCATCAAGGCCCGTAAGGCGCGCGCGGTAAATGGTTTTGCGGCCCGCCTTGGTGCGGATGACGCTGCCATTCGCATCGTCTAAGGCGGCGACTTTGCGTTTGGCCTGCTGAATGGCATTCAACCCCTGCTGGCGGTTTTTGTAGGTGCCAAGCTGCACCGACCAGTTGTTTTTATCGTTGCCGGCTTTGGGTGCGGGTTCCGCCGCCAATGACGCATTCGGGGTGGGCGTTGGCGCAGGCGTGGCGCTGGCCACCTTTTGCGAAGGCGCTTTCGTGGCCGGTGTATCATCGCCTTGCTGGGCGGCATCGCCGCTGCCGTTTGTGTCGGCGGCATCCATGGCGTCGGTTGGCGTCGGCGCGGGCAGGGCGGCGACCTTGGTATTATTGTTGCGGGCTTCCGCGACCATGCGGTCGAAGCCGTAATCCAGAATCTGCGCCATGCGGTTATCGCGGCTCACCGCCGAACGGCCGCCAAACACCACGCCAATTACGCGGCGGCCATTGCGCTGGGCCGAGGCCATCAGGTTAAAGCCGGACTGGCGTACGAAGCCGGTTTTAATGCCGTCCATGCCCTCATAACGGCTCATTAAATGATTGTGGTTGCGGTGGTTGATGCCGTCGTAACTGAAATTGCGGGTGCGGAAAAATTTGTAGTATTGCGGGAAGTGATAAAGCATCGCGCGCGCTAAAATCGCCTGGTCGAATGCCGTGGTGACCTGTTCAGGATCGTGCAGGCCGTTGGCGTTGCGGTAGGTGGTGTTCTTCATGCCCAGCGCGCGCGCCTGCTGCGTCATCAGGTACGCAAAGCGTTCTTCGCTGCCGCCCACCGCTTCGCCCAGTACCACGGCTGCATCGTTTGCAGATTCGGTGACCAGACCGTAGACGGCATCGCGCACCATGATGCGCGCGCCTTCATCAAGACCCAAACGCGAGGGCGGCTGCGAGGCGGCATTCCATGAAACGGGGAGATAATCGGTGAGGCGCAGCTTGCCCTGTTCCAGCGCGGTGAAGGTCAAATACAGCGTCATGACTTTGGTGAGAGAAGCTGGATGGCGCAGCGAATTGATATTCTGGCCATGCAGGATGCGGCCCGTGGCGGCATCGGCGATAATTTCAGACGTTGGCGGTGCGGCAAGGGCAGGGGCGGCAAAAGCACCCAAAAACAAAGCAACAACAACAAAAACAGAGATCCTCAAGCTGCCCACGATCCCTAACCCCTAATTTCAGCAAATGACCAGAACAAAACCAGTGCGTATGTAAGGAAGCAAGGTTGATGCCACCCAGCTGATTTGGCAACTGATTTGATGATTATTTGTGCTGATTTGGTTAATTTTATCTGAACATGCCGCCTATGATCCGGCGCCTTTTTTGCCTGTTTATGGCGATACCTATTGACATTACACGGCCACCCGGCCTAATTATATTGCACTGCAAAAAAACCGCGTTTTCGGGTGGTTTATAGCAATTTTGGAAGGTTTTTGGCATGAGCCAGCGCAAACATCGCAAAACGGCCAGTACAGCCCGGCGTGTCAGCGCAAGTGCCACGGCCGAGACCTTTAGAAAGATTAAATCGAACGTCGCAAATAGCATGGAGACGAGAATGCAGAACGCCGCAGAACAAATTGAGAAGACCAACCGCGAAATGCTTGGTCACATGGAAGAAGCCGCTGGCTTCCACCGCAATAATGCCGATGCTTTCATGCAGGCCGGCCAGGTGTGGTCGGAAGGCTTTAAGGAAATCCACCAGACCATGTTTTCCACCATGCAAAGCGTGATGGAAAACGCCATGTCGACCGGTAAGGCGATGATGGGCGTGAAGAACATGCGCGACCTGATGGAACTGCAGTCGGAATACTACAAAAACCTGTTCGACCAGATGATGTCGGAGTCGACCAAGGTTTCCGAGATCGCCGTGCGCTGCTCCAGCGATGCCGCCGCGCCGATCAATGACCGCGTGAATCAGGTTGTCGAAAAAATCAGCAGCAACGTTAAGAAAGCTGCCTAAGCATTTGATAACTGGTTAAAATTGGTAAAGTATAAACCCCGCCCCCCACCAACCGGGCGGGGTTTTGTTTTATATTATGTCATGCCCGCGAAGGCGGGCATCCACGATAAGCCAAGCAGGATAATGTTGGTCTAACGGCCTGTCGTGGATCCCCGCCTTCGCGGGGATGACTGGCGAGGTTTTTAATATTTTTAACCCTTTTCTAATCGGTTTGGCTGCCCCATATTTTTATCATGGAATTATGGGCAGCCACCAGCATGGCGGATCACGATAAAGACGGCGACGAAGGCAATGGCCAGACGGGTTTGGCCATTAAAAGCCGCCCGCGCACCAAAAAACCGTCGATGTTCAAGGTTTTATTGATGAACGACGACTATACCCCGATGGAATTCGTGGTGCAGGTGCTTGAGCAATTCTTCAATAAAAGCCGGGAAGAGGCGACGCGGATCATGCTGCACGTGCATCAGCGCGGCGTAGGCCTGTGCGGCGTCTTCACCCACGAAATTGCCGAGACCAAAGTGATGCAGGTGATGGATTACGCCAAGCGTTCCCAGCACCCGCTGCAATGTATTATGGAAAAGGAATAAGCGCACATGGGCATGCTCTCCCCCACACTCGAACAAACCCTGCACCGCGCGCTGGCGATTGCGAACAAGTACACGCATGAATTTTCAACGCTGGAGCATCTTCTGCTCTCGCTCACGGAAGATCAGGATGCGGTAGCGGTGCTGCGTGCCTGCGGTGCCGATCTCACGCGCCTGCGCCAAGACCTTACAGGCTATTTGGAAGATGATCTGGCGGGCCTTGCGAATTCCGGCCCGTCGGAAGCCAAACCCACGGCCGGTTTCCAGCGCGTGTTACAGCGTGCGGCCATTCACGTGCAATCGGCGGGGCGGGAAGAAGTGAACGGCGCGAATGTGCTGGTATCCTTATTCTCGGAACGCGAAAGCCATGCGGTGTTCTTCCTGCAAAATCAGGGTATCACGCGCTTTGATGCGGTGAATTATATTTCGCACGGCATCACCAAGGCCGATGGCGCGGCGGGCCCGGAGGGTATGGCGCCTGAAGGCATGGATGATGAAGCGGGCGCTGAAAAGAACGTGAAGCAGGGCAAGGATGCGCTTCGCGCCTATTGCGTTAACCTGAACGAGAAGGCGGCACAGGATAAGGTCGACCC
Organism: Pseudomonadota bacterium; assembly: GCA_048498415.1. Taxonomy (GTDB): domain Bacteria; phylum Pseudomonadota; class Alphaproteobacteria; order UBA9219; family RGZA01; genus JBEHYA01. Next base: position 9,668 of record JBEHYA010000034.1, on the reverse strand, counting down.
CTTGATCGGCCGCGTGCAGGAAGTGGAGCGCACCATTCAAATTCTCTGCCGCCGTTCCAAGAACAATCCGCTTTATGTCGGCGAACCCGGCGTGGGCAAGACGGCGATCGCGGAAGGCCTGGCACTCCGCATCGTGCGCGGCGACGTGCCGGATGTGTTGCTGGGCGCTACCATTTTCTCCCTCGATATGGGTTCGCTGTTGGCCGGCACGCGGTATCGCGGCGATTTTGAAGAGCGTTTGAAGAATGTTCTCAAGGAACTGCGCGAGACTAAAGGCGCGATTTTGTTCATTGATGAAATTCACACCGTGATTGGCGCGGGCGCGACCAGCGGCGGTTCGATGGATGCCTCGAACCTGCTGAAACCGGCGCTTTCCAGCGGGGAACTGCGCTGCATGGGTTCCACCACCTATAAGGAATACCGCAATTACTTCGAAAAAGACCGCGCGCTGGTGCGCCGCTTCCAGAAGATCGATGTGGCGGAACCCAGCGTGGAAGACGCCTTCAAGATTTTGATGGGCGTCAAAAGCTATTACGAAAAGCACCACGATATCAAATACAGCGAACAGGCCGTGCGTGCGGCGGTGGATTTGTCGGCGCGTTACATTGGCGACCGCAAGCTCCCGGATAAAGCGATTGATGTGCTGGATGAAGTGGGCGCCGCCCAAAAGCTTCTGCCGGTGGCCAAGCGCAAGAAGAACATTCAGGTCAAAGACATTGAAGCGGTGGTGGCGCAGATTGCGCGCATTCCGCCCAAGAACGTCACGCAGGATGACCGCGAAGTACTCCAACACCTCGACCGCGATCTGAAAACCATGGTCTATGGTCAGGATGACGCGATTGCCCAGCTGGTGACCGCCATCAAACTGGCGCGGGCAGGCTTGCGCGAGCCGGAAAAGCCGATTGGCTCGTATTTATTCGCGGGCCCCACGGGCGTGGGCAAAACCGAAGTAGCGCGGCAGCTGGCGCGTTCGCTGGGTATTGAGCTGAAACGCTTTGATATGTCGGAATATATGGAACGGCACAGCATTTCGCGCCTGATTGGCGCGCCGCCGGGCTATGTAGGTTTTGATCAGGGCGGCTTGCTGACGGATGCCGTGGATCAGACCCCGCATTGCGTGCTGCTGCTGGATGAAATCGAAAAGGCGCATCCCGATCTTTACAACATTCTGTTGCAGGTGATGGATCACGGCAAGCTGACCGACCATAACGGCAAGGCGGTGGATTTCCGCAACGTCATTTTGATCATGACGACGAATGCCGGCGCGGCGGAACTCACCAAACACGCCATTGGCTTCGGCCGCACGACGCGGGAAGGTGAAGATTCAGAGGCCATCAACCGCATGTTCACGCCGGAATTCCGCAACCGTCTGGATGCGATTATTTCGTTCAAGGCACTGGGTTCGGAAGTGGTTGGGCGCGTGGTTGATAAATTCGTGCTGCAACTGGAAGCGCAATTATCGGATCGGCAGGTCACCATTGGCCTTACCGATGCGGCCCGCGCGTGGCTGGCGGAGAAGGGGTATGATCCGCTATACGGCGCACGCCCCCTGGCCCGCGTTATTCAGGAACACATCAAGAAGCCGCTGGCGGAAGAGCTGTTGTTCGGCCGCCTGCAAAAAGGCGGCAGCGTGATGGTGGATATGGCAGATGACAAGCTGGTCTTCAGCTACCCCGATAAACCGGGCGAGCGCAAGAAGGCTGTGCCAGTGCCGGAAACCGTTTAATTACGACGCCATTTTCTGCAATACGTCTTCAGCGATATCGAAATTGCCGATCACGCTTTGCACGTCGTCGTTTTCTTCCAAAACATCGATGAGTTTGATGAGGCTTTCCGCGGCTTCCCCGGCCACCGGGATCAGCGCCTGCGGGTGCCAGGTGAGGCGCGCGGTTTGCGGCGCGCCGAATTTGGCTTCCAGCGCATCGCGCACGGCGCCAAGGTCATCGGTGTTGGTGGTGATGATGTGGAGTTCGGGGCTGCTTTCCACATTTTCACCGCCGGCTTCAATCACGGCTTCCAGCATGGCATCGGCGGTTGCGACGCTGGCGGGGTATTCAATCAAACCGATGCGCTGGAACATGAAGCTAACCGAGTTGCTTTCACCCAGTGTGCCGCCATTTTTGGAAAAAGCCGTGCGCATATCCGGCGCGGTGCGCTGGCGGTTATCGGTAAGGCATTCCACAATCAGCGCCACGCCGCCCGGGCCGTAGCCTTCATAACGGATTTCTTCGTAATTCGCGCCATCTGCGCCGCCAATCGCGCTTTTAATCGCGCGTTCAATGCGCTCGCGCGGCATGTTTTCGGCGCGGGCGGCCTGCATGGCGGCACGCAAGCGCGGGTTGGAGGCGGGATCGGGCAGGCCGGATTTGGCGGCCACCGTGATTTCACGCGCAATTTTGTTGAACTTGCTTGCCTTCTTGCCGTCCTGGCGGCCCTTGCGGTGCATAATGTTTTTAAATTGGGAATGACCAGCCATGGTGTCCTCTCGCTTTCTTAAAATCCAACGTTTGTCACGCCAGCCTGTTCCAGCTGGCTTCTGATTTCGCCTTTTAGTTTTTCGAGGCCTTCCTGCGAGGTGGATTCCGCACGGGCGACCAGCACATCCTGCGTGTTGGATGCGCGCAAAAGCCACCAGCCGTCATCGGTGCGCACGCGCACGCCATCAATGTCGTTGAGCTGCGCGCCGAGCTGACGCAGACGCGTCTTCACGCTCTCGATAATTTTGAATTTCTGTTCTTCGCTGCTATCCACGCGAATTTCCGGCGTGTTGAACACGCTTGGCAGCGTGTCGCGGAGTTTGGCGAGGGAACCCGCGCGAGAGACGAGGGAGGCCAGGCGCACGGCCGCATATAGCGCATCATCAAAACCATAATAGGTATCGGCAAAGAAGATGTGGCCCGACATTTCACCCGCCAAGGGCGAGCCGGTTTCGGCCATTTTGGCTTTGAGCAAAGAATGGCCAGTCTTCCACATCAGCGCGTTGCCGCCGTGTTTGCGGATATCATCGAACACGGTTTCGCTGGCTTTCACATCGGCGATAATGGTGGCGCCGGGCTTGGTTTTCAGCACGTCGCGGGCATAGAGCGCGAGCAGCTGATCGCCCGCCACAATGCGGCCCTGTTCATCAATCGCGCCAATGCGGTCGCCATCACCATCGAAGCCGATGCCGAGATGCGCTTTGTGCGCGGCTACTTTTTCGCGCAAGTCCACCAGATTTTCTTCCACCGTGGGATCGGGATGGTGGTTGGGGAAGTGACCGTCGATGTCATCGAACAGCACGATATGTTCACCCGGCAGTTTGGCGGTGAGACGGCGAAGAATATCGCCGGTGGCACCATTGCCCGCATCCCACACAATACGCAGCGGCTTGTCGCCCTTATAATCCTGCAACAAGCGATTGGTATAAATATCGCGCATATCTTTTTGCGTCGACGTACCTTGCTTAGCGGGTGCTTGGGTTGCCGCGATATCCTTGATCATCTGGCCATACACCGGGCCGGTTTTCAGCAGCATTTTAAAGCCGTTGTAATCAGGCGGGTTGTGCGAGCCGGTGATCATGATGCCGGCATCCTGCCCTTCGGCCTTCACCGTATAATAAAGCATCGGCGTGGGGCCGAGGCCGACGCGCAGAACATTGGCGCCCGCGCTCGTCAGGCCTTCCAGCAAGGCGGCTTCCAGTTCCGGCGAGCTTAAGCGGCCGTCATAACCAATCGCAATCCTGGGGCTGGCGGTATTGAATGTTTTGGCGACATAAGCGGCAAACGATGCGCCCAGCGCTTTGGCATCGGCCGCAAACAGGGTTTTGCCGACAACGCCGCGGATATCGTATTCGCGTAAAAGGGTAGGGTGGTAGCTGTGAGTCATGACGCCAGATATATAAGTGAAATGGGCGCCCAGAATAGCTTTTCGAAAAGAGGCCGTAAACTCTCGTTTGAAGGCGGTTTTATCTATGTTAGAACGCGTTTATGAGCCAAGCCGATAAAACAGCCGCCCGCCGCATTCGCCTGATCGACGTGATCGGCGTGGGGCTTGTGGCGTATCTGGGTTTCTTCGTGTGGCTCAGCCTGCGCACGCCAACCTTAAGCAGCCTGCTGGGCGCCTGCGTATTTGGTTACCTGATTTTCATGATCGTCTATGAACTTACCTGGAACCGCGGCAAGGTGCCCACCATTGCTACCGGCTATGCCGCGCGCAAAAAAATCGCCGACATCATCAAGCAGGATTACGACAGCAAAAGCCCGGCCAGCTATACAATTGCGGATCTCGGTTCCGGCCATGGCCAGCTGGCGGCCACGCTGGCGCGCGCGATGCCAAAAGCCAGTGTGATTGGCTTTGAGATGTCGTATTTCCCGCATTTCTTTTCCAGCGCCTTCCAGCGCGTGATCGGGCCTAAAAACGTTTCGTACCGCCGCGCCGATTTTCTGGCGGAAGATTGCAGCGCTCTGGATGCCGTGGTGATGTATTTAAGTGCCGGCTTAACGCGGGAAGTGGGCGCAAAATTGATGCGTGAATTAAAGCCCGGCGCCTTCGTGATCGCCAACGAATTCGAGATGCAGAACGGCTGGACGCCGGTGGATACCGTGACCTTCCACGCGCCGTTCAAGACCACGCTTTATATTTACCGGAAATAACGTGGCCAGTTTTGATGCCATCATCATCGGCGCCGGCGCGGCTGGACTTATGTGCGCGGCGCAGGCAGGTCAGCGGGATAAGCGCGTGCTGCTGCTGGATCATGCCGACGAGGTGGGAAAAAAGATTTTCATCTCCGGCGGCGGGCGGTGCAATTTCACCAATCTGCACGCGGCGCCGGAGAAGTTTATTTCCGCCAACCCACATTTCTGCAAATCGGCGCTCAAGGGCTATACGCAGCATGATTTTATTGGGCTGGTGAAGAAGCACGGGCTGGGCTTTCATGAAAAAACATTGGGGCAACTGTTCTGCAACGGCTCGTCGCGTGAGATGATCCGGCTGCTGCTCGCGGAATGCGATGCCGGCAAGGTAACGATTAAAACGAATAGCCCGATCGCGGATGTGAGCCGCGCGGAGCTATACCGGGTGAGCGTGGGGAACGATGTATATGAAGCGCCGGCGCTGGTGCTGGCGACGGGCGGTCTTTCCATTCCCAAAATGGGCGCCACGGATTTTACCTACCGCATGGCGCAGCAGTTTGGCCTGTCGCTGGTCGCGCCGCGGCCCGCCCTGGTGCCCTTCACCTTTGAAGGCGAGATGCTGGCGCTGATGAGCCGTTTAAGCGGTGTTTCATTGGATATCACCGCGCGCTGCGGTAAAGCGGTGTTTCGCGAAGCCATGGTCTTTACACATCGCGGCCTTTCCGGCCCGGCGATTTTGCAAATCTCATCCTATTGGCAGGAAGGACAGGCGATTGCGCTGGATTTATTGCCGGACTTGAATGCCGAAGAATTTTTATTGGAGCGGAAGAAGTCGCGCGCCAAGGCGGAACTGAAAACCATTCTGGGCGAAGTGCTGCCGCAGCGCTTAGCGCAGGCGCTCACCGAAACGTTTTTCGGCAACGGCCATATGGCGGATTTGCCGGATAAAAAACTGCGCGAGGTGGCGGGCCTGCTTAAAAACTGGCAGCTCACGCCGAATGACACCGAAGGCTATGCCAAGGCGGAAGTCACGGCCGGCGGCGTGGATACCGCGCAGCTTTCTTCCAAGACCATGATGGCCGAGAAGGTGCCGGGACTTTATATTATCGGCGAAGCGGTGGATGTAACCGGCTGGCTGGGCGGCTATAATTTCCAGTGGGCGTGGTCGAGCGCCGTGGCGGCGGCAAAAGGCCTGATACTAGGCTTGAGCGCGTAATGGTTTTTGTGCAATAAATACACCATATTTAATGCGGTTCTCTTCAAAGCCTTGTTTCATCAGCCGCGCATCTTTCAAGAATTGCAGGCCACGCCACCCGGATTTCACAAAAATTTTAAAGATGTCGCCTGCCGCTTTACCTGCGAGGCCAATTTTCCACGATTGGCCGGTTTTGGACGTCCAGTCGAACGCGTTTTCAATTATAAAACCCTGTTGTCCTAGAAGGCCGGCATAATGTGCAAGAGTGGGCATGTAGGGCAGCTGAAATGCTTTGCAGAGCTGCGTATATTTTTTAGCCTCGGTGCCAGCATATATTTCGGCTCCCGAGCACCATGTCGCCAGCATAAGACGACCGCCGGGCTTTAACACCCGATAGGCTTGCGCAATAAACTGGCGCTTGTCGAAAAACTGCTCACAGCTTTCAAGCGACCAAACATATTCAAATGACTCGTTTTTAAAGCTGGCGAGCGATAACGCATCCTCAAGCCGAAAATCGACATGTGTGACTTTTTCCTCCTTGCTGGATTCGCGTGCGATGGCGAGTTGTTTTTGGCTCAGGCTAATGCCTGTCACGATGGCTGCATATTTTTTTGCCAGATACAGACTGCTGCCGCCCATACCGCAGCCGACATCAAGAATGTTATCGCCACGTGAAATGTTGAGTAATCCAGCGAGCCTTTCGGTAAGTAATTCCTGTGCGCGGGCAGGACTATCATTATCATTTTCAAAATAGCCATGGTGGATGTGTACACCCCAGACCATGCGGAATCCCTCTGAAACCTGATCCCAGAAATCTGCGATTTCGCGTGTAATTTTGTTGCGGTTGGTGAGAAACGGCTGGTGTGTGTAAATCATGGTCATGCGGGGATACCCTATTGGCCGGCTAACTCAAAAATCATACTTTCGGCTGTTAGGCCTGGACCAAAGGCCATGGCACACCCACGGCCTTGTTGTATTCCGGGCTGAAGCATTTCATTTAAAACAAACATCACCGTGGCCGAAGACATATTGCCAAAACGGCGCAGCACGCCACGTGAATGGCGCAGCATTTCGCACGGAAGGTCGAGGCTTTTTTGCACGGCATCAAGGATCGTGCGTCCACCCGGATGAACCGCCCAATGATGAATATGTTCCTTTTTCTGGCCGCATAGAATGGCTGCCAGATTTTCTGGCAGACCCTTTAGAATGGTGCCGGGTACCTTGCCCATCAACACCATATCGAAGCCCAGTTCTCCAATATGCCATGTGATCTGGTTCGCGCTGTCGGGCATAATAGCCGAAGAGAAGCTTTGCAGTTCAATTCCCTTCGGATCTGCTGAAATCAGGCTGGCAGAGCATCCGTCGGCAAAAATGAGAAATGAAAGTAACTGGTCGAGTACGTGCGATTCTTGAAGATGCAGGGTGCATAGTTCAAGATTAACGACCGCAATCCGTGCTTGCGGTGCGGAACGTACAATATGACGTGCCAGTTTTAAAGCATTCATAGCCGCATTGCAGCCCATGAAGCCAACAATCGTGCGTTCGACAGAAGGTTTGAGCCCATAATGGTTGATGATTTGCAGATCAATGCCGGGCGCATAAAATCCCGTACAGGTAGTTAGAATGAGATGGGTGATATGCGGCGCGTGCGCGGCAAAATCAAGCTTATCCAAGGCCATGCGTGCTAAATGGAAGGCATGCTTTTCATAAAAGCGCATGCGGGTTTTTGTATCGGGAAAATTACCGGGTCGGTAAAAGTCATCTGCATCAAAACGGTCTGCTTGCACTGCCGGCCGAAGGAATGAATAGCGATGCTCGATCTGTGCGCGGTCGGCCATACGCCGGAGCAATTGACGCTCATGTGCATCCTTTAATAAAGATGGTGCATATGCGATGAAAGGACGATGTACATCGTGAACGGGGACGGCGGTAGCAATCTGGTTGATGTAGGCTTCCGTCATAAGAAGGGGATTCCAATATTCAGAAAAAACGCACCGCCGCGGCTATTATTGTTCCCAGTGATATAGAGTTAAACGCGGAGACGTATAAAGAATAGGTATTGTTTCTGAGCTGAATTTCTAAGTTAATGACAAGGAAATAGCCTTTATGAAGGTCATTCCCGATCTGCCCCCGAGTCTGTGGAAAGTTGGCCTTATCATACATTCACGCTAATATTCAGGGGCATGCACAAAGCAAAGGCCATCGAACAGGTTTTTGAGGAAGCCCACCTGGCGCTCGTCAAACTCGACAGGCATGTGCCGTGTGCCATCGCCGAAACACCCAGCGGTCAGCGGCTTTTCATTGCGACAAACGGCAATAAAAAAGAAGTACGCAAACGGGCGCGGCGAAAGCGCATAGAAGCTGAAGCGGCTCTCGGTTAATTTCCACGCTATTGACCTGATGCACCCATGAATGGGATTTTGGGCGCATGCCTACACCCATCGACATACTAAGCACCGTTTTCGGCTACCATGCGTTTCGCGGGGAACAGGAAGCCATCATCAATCATGTGGTGGCAGGCGGCGATGCGCTGGTGCTGATGCCGACGGGCGGCGGGAAATCGTTGTGCTATCAAATTCCGGCAATCGTGCGCGACGGCGTGGGCATTGTGGTCTCGCCTTTAATCGCGCTGATGCAGGACCAGGTGGAAGCGTTGACCCAGGCCGGCGTGCGCGCGGCGTTTTTGAATTCCACGCTGGAACTGGACGACGCACGGCTGATTGAACGGCAACTCAAGGACGGCAGGCTGGATTTATTGTATGTCGCGCCCGAACGCCTTCTCACCGACCGGTTCCTCGATCTGCTGGATGAAAGCCGGATTGCGCTGTTCGCGATTGATGAAGCGCATTGCGTGTCGCAATGGGGGCATGATTTCCGGCCGGAATATAAGCAGCTTTCGGTTTTGCATAGCCGGTATCCGGGAATTCCGCGCATCGCATTAACCGCCACCGCCGACCCCGTCACACAGCGCGAAATTATAAATGAACTGAAGCTGCAGGATGCGAAGGTGTTTTTGGCCAGCTTCGACCGGCCGAATATCTGTTACCGCATTGTGGAAAAGCAGAACAGCAAGCGCCAGCTGCTGGATTTTCTGGCCGAACCCGTCGCCCAGGATGCCAGCGGCATTATTTATTGCGGCGCGCGCCGGAAGGTCGAGCAGATCGCCGACGCCTTATGCGATGCAGGCTTTAAGGCGCTTGCCTATCACGCCGGCATGGACGCCGCCACGCGCCAGAAAAACCAGCGCCGCTTTTTGCAGGAAGACGGCATGATCATGGTGGCCACGGTGGCGTTCGGCATGGGCATTGATAAGCCGGATGTGCGGTTTGTCGCGCATCTTGACCTGCCGCAAAGCATGGAAGGCTATTACCAGGAAACCGGCCGCGCGGGCCGCGACGGCGCGCCATCGGTAGCATGGATGGCGTATGGGCTGGGCGATGTGGCGCTTTTGCGCCAGCGCATTGAAGAAGCGGGCTTGCCGGAAGCGCAGCGCCGCCTGCGCGGCAAGAAGCTGGATGCGATGCTGAATTTATGCGAGAGCGTGACCTGCCGGCGCGAATTGCTTTTGCGCAATTTCGGCGAAAAATTTTCCGGCCCCTGCAATAACTGCGATGTGTGCCTGAACCCGCCCGTAACATGGGATGCGCGGGTGGCGGTGCAAAAAATTCTCTCCGCCGCTTACCGCACGGGCGAACGCTATGGCGCCAATTACCTGATCAGCATTTTATTGGGCAAAACCGATGATGAGCGCATCACCCGCGATGGCCACGATAAACTGCCCACCTTTGGCATTGGCAAAGACTTATCGGAAAAAGAATGGCGCAGCGCCATTCGCCAGGCGATTGCCGGCGGGTATCTGAACG
>JBEHYA010000033.1:0-19074 GCA_048498415.1 Pseudomonadota bacterium | reverse complement strand
ACGCCTTCGCGGCCTAAACTGGTGATCCAGATCTGGTGGCCGGCCACGATCTCCTTGATATTCTGATCGAGGTTCTCCAGTTGCCGCGTGAGTTTGGCTTTGGCGAAGGTTGAACCGCTGAGCTCGCACGCATCGATGACGCTGGCGGTCAAATCCGCCTCGTCAAATTTGGTGCCGTGCAGATGCGCGCCAGTGAGAATGACCGAATTCATATTGGCCTGACTGAAATCGCAGCCCTTCAGATCAGCATTGCGGAAAGACGCGCCGCGCAGGTTGCTGCCCACGAAACTCACGCCGCTTAATTTGGCGCCGGCGAAATTGGCCAGACTGAGATCGGTGGAAAGGGCGATGGCGCTGGAGAATTTCGCGCGCTCGGCCGAGGCATTGCGGAAAATGGTATCGCACATGCGCTGGGACGGCGGGATTTGCGTGTGCACGGGCCGGATATCGCCGCCGGTGTTTTGCTTTAACAGCGAGCCCTCGCCGAAATTCGCATCATCCAGCACGGCATGGGCGAAATTGGCAGCGCGTAAATGGGCCCCGCGCAAATCCGCCTGGCGCAAATCGGCGCGCTGCATGTCACAGCGCACCATGCTGGCGCCGAAGAAATTGGCGCGCGGCAGGCGGGCTTCGCAGAAACTGGAATTATCTAAAGTGGCGCCGACGAAGTCGGCATCGGGCAGTAATTTTTTGCTGAAATTCAGGGCGCGGCCGGTTTGCAGCGACATATCGAAACGCTGGCCGCCGTGCAAACCACGCATCTGGCGCTCGTGGGCGAGCACCATCGTGTCGAGGTCTTTCTGAAAAATAATGGGCATTGTTTTTTCGCTAACACGGCAGGCCATCCTGATCCCGTGCGCATTCCAGCGCTTGAATGTACCGAAGTTTGATTACACGAATGTTAAGCGACTGCGCATGCTGTAAGTGGTTGATTAGGCCACACGAAAAAACGGTAAATGCGCTTCAACGATGTTCATGAGCAATCGCACAAAATGAATAAAATGCAAGCGATCTACTAAGCGAGAATAGATACGTCATCCCGGCGAAAGCCGGGATCCACGAAATACCCAACCATCCAGCGTGTGGCCTGCCGTGGATGCCGGCCTCCGCCGGCATGACAATCAGCATAAAAGAAAACGCCCCGCGCGAGGGACAATCGGCGGGGCGTTCCTTTAAGGCCGAGCGAACGCTCAGGCCCTCATGCAAGGCTTACCAGTGACGGCCATGATGCGGGCGGCCGTAGTAATAGTAGCCGCGGGGCTGCGCATAATACGTGCGTTCATAGACAACCGGCGCGGGTTCGTAATAGGTGCGGTAGACCCGGCGCGGGGCGTAATACACCTCGCGGCGCGGCTGCACATACACCTGCGTGGGCGGCGGGTTGTTATAGACAATCGCGTTGCGCTGCTCGTTGCGGTCGATGTTGCTGCCGATCGCATTGCCCAGCAGGCCGCCCACGGCGACGCCGCCGATGGTCGCCGCCACATTGCCTGCGCCGCGGCCGAACTGGTTGCCCACATAGCCGCCGGCGCCGGCGCCGAGCAGCGTGCTGATCGCGGTCGCATCGGCATGGGCCGGGGTGGCAAGGCCGACGCTGCCGGCCACAAGGGCCACCGCAGCGATACCTTTAAGCGAATTCTTTAGAACGTTTTGCATGTGTGTCCTCCTTAAAAAGACATAGGCCTCAATGTAGCGGCGCAGATGGGCGGCAATGGGGCGCAAATAAGGTATTTCCATAAAGGCGGTATGTGGAAAATGCCGAACAAAATCAGGGCTAAAATAATGCGCGGTTATTTTCAAAAGAACGGATTGTGGCAGAGGCGAATGAGCGGCGCGGGCCAGCGTTAGGGCGGCGTAAAGAACCCGCAAAAAATTCCGTTACGAAAAGCCTTAACAATCCACAGCGCCTTTTTATGTGGGCGCCGGTATTTTTGAATCATGCGGCAGGCGCGCGCTGGCGCCCGTCGCCCACTCACATAACCATTTTCGAGGAGTGAACCATGAAAAATTCCCGCAAGCGCATGATGCGCCGTCACCAGCACGAAAAAGAAGCGAACGAAAATCAAAATGCGCCGTCGCATGCGGCGTCCGGGGTAGCCCCCGGCGCGGCGTCGGCCCCGAACGGCGCGGCCTCCCAGCCGGCGAAGGGGAGTGAAATAAAATGACCTTTATCCGTAATCTGATCGTGGGCGCGGCGTTTGCTTCCGCCATCTCGGTGGCGGCCTTAGTCAGCGCGCATGCCGAGGTGCCGGTGACAGCCACCGGCGATACCACGCCGCGGCCGCTGGCGGCCACCATTGGCGTGGATGCGCACACCACCACCAACAGCGGCATCAACCGCGAAAATCCGGCGGTCGGCACCAACAAGGCGGCGCCGACAAGCGACGTGACGGTGCAGGGTACGTTATCGCCCGCGCCGATGGGCGCGGCGCCCGCTACGCAAAATCTGGGCGGCACGCCTTCGGGGGATACCGCCAAAAACAACACCGCGCGCGTGAAGCCGCCTTCCTGCCATTACGAAAAGGATTCCCGCGGGGTCTGGCGCGAACGTAACAGTGCCCGTGAAGTTACCGCTGCCGATGCCCAAAAGGCTGGCTGCGCAATGTAAACGTTGAGTGGCGTTTACATTAAAAGGAAAGCCCGGCCGCGCGAGTGGCCGGGCTTTCTGTTTTTTGCCGCATGAACATTCCGGCGAAAGCCGGAATCCAGTTTGGTTACGCAGAGAAAACTGGATACCCGCTTTCGCTGGTATGTCCGTTTATGGAAGAGCCTTTTTAATGCACGACCTGCCAGCTGCCGTCGGGCTGCATGCAGGCGGTGCCATAGGCGGGTTCGTATTTCTTGCCGACCTTGATGGTGGACTGGAATTCGCGGCAGTAGCGGCCTTCGTCATCCGTATAGGTGTCGGAGGTTTGCGTGGCGTGCATGGCAGCGGGCAGCGGCGGCACATCCTGGTAGACCACCGGCGGCGCGGCGACGTAGCGCTCTTCATAGTAAGGCGCTTCGTAATAGCCGGGTTCCTCGATCACCACGGCGCCGTAGCCGCGCTCGTAATAATGGTGCGGGCGCCAGCCATGATGGGGGCCCCAGCCATGGTTCCAGGCGCGGTGATCGCCGCCCCAGCCGCGGCCATCGCTGACGCTGAAACTGAAGCTGTCGGCGTGCGCGCTTGAGGCGATGCCGAAGAGAAGGGGAAGGGCGAGAAGCGAAGCTTTGAGAACGTTGTGCATATGTCCCTCGTGAGGTTGACCGCCAAGGGTAGGATGCGGCGGCCTAAGAAAGCCATTAGGCCCCGCAATAAAAGCGTTTTTTCGGCGGAAATGGGGCGAGGAATTGTCACATATATTAACGGTATGCCCCTGCGCAGGCAGGGGCCCATTTATCCGCATATGGATTGCTGATGGATGGGCACCTGCCTGCGCAGGTGCATGCAATATTGCGCTAAACCTTCGCCAGCGCCTGATCGAGATCGGCGAGAATGTCGTCGCTGTGCTCGATGCCGACCGAGAGCCGCACATAGCCCGGCGTGATGCCGCTGCGCTTTTGTTCCTCTTCATTGAGCTGGCTATGCGTGGTCGAGGCCGGGTGAATGGCGAGCGAGCGCGCATCGCCGATGTGGGCCACGTGATAAATCATCTGCAAATTGTTGATGAAGGCCTTGCCGGCGTCGCGGCCGCCTTTGATATCAAAACCTACCAGCCCGCCAAAACCGCCGCCGGCGCGGTTCAGATATTTCTCGGCGCGCATACGCGATAAGCCGTTTTCCAGGGCCGGATACGTGACGCTGGAAACTTTTGGATGTTTGGCCAAATGCTGCGCGACTTTCAGTGAATTGCTGCAATGTTCGCGCATGCGAAGGGCCAGTGTTTCCAGACCCTGCAAAAATAAAAAGGCGTTGAAGGGCGACAGGCAGCCGCCGTGATCGCGAAGTAATGTGGTGCGGAGTTTGAGGCCGTAGGCCACGTTACCCATGGGTTTGGCTGCATCCGTCCAAATGGTGCCGTGATACGAATGGTCGGGCGTGTTGAGCGCGGGCTGGCGGTCGGGGAACACGCTCCAGTCGAAATTGCCGCCATCGATGACCATGCCGCCAATACCGTTGCAATGCCCGCCGATCCATTTGGTAAGCGAATAGGTGACGGCGGCCGCGCCGTGTTCAAGGGGCCGGCAGATGATGGGCGCGGCGGTGTTATCGATGATCAGCGGGATACCCATGGAACGGCCGATCTGGGCGACTTCCGCAATCGGGAACACCTGTAATTTAGGGTTGGGCAGCGTCTCGCCGTAATAGGCGCGGGTTTTTGAATCGGTCGCTTTACGGAAATTTTCCGGGTCAGCGATATCGACGAAGCGGACTTCAATGCCTTCATCGCGGAACACGTTTTTGAGCAGATTGAAGCAGCCGCCGTAAAGATGCGGGGAGGCGACGATATTTTCACCCGCACGCGCGAGGTTTTTGAGCGCGTAGGCCGTGGCGGTCATGCCCGATGACAGGCTGACCGCGCAGCTGCCGCCTTCCAATGCCGTCATGCGCGCTTCCAGAGCGTCATTGGTCGGGTTGCTCATGCGGCTATAAATGTTGCCAAGCTCGCGTAAGCCAAACAGATCGGCGGCCTGATCCGCGTTATCGAACTGGAAGGCAGAGGTCGCGTAGATAGGCACGGCTACCGCGCGCGTGGCCGGGTCTTTGCGGTAACCGGCATGAAGCGAAAGCGTGGCGGGATTTTTGAATTGATCGGGCATGGGAGCGCACACGAGAAAAGATGTACGCCCCGGCGAAAGCCGGGGCCCACAAATTATCCGGCTTTAATAATAAAGATTTCGTTTAATGGCGGCATGGGCCCCGTTTTTCAACGGGGCGTATATATTATTTCTGGGGGCACGCGCCGTCGCCATACAGGGCGCTGGTGGCGCACGGGCTGCGCCATAAGGACAGGCCATCCTCCGCTAATGCCGGGAGCGGAACGAGGCTTTGCTGATGCGCGATGTCATCGCCATACAGGCGGTTCAGGCTGGCGAAATAAAACTGGGCGCGGGTGAGCGCGCTTTTGCCCTGCACGCCGAACGCGCAGGCTTCCGGCGTGGTGGGCAATTGAAAATCCGGGCTGTTTTGGCTGACCATATAAAAGACGCGGCGGGTTGGAAAGCGCAGGCGGATATCGTTGGGGCCCTGCTTTTTTGCGTAATCAGGCAAATTATCAAAGCCGAACGGATACGTGTTGGCGGCGGGGCAATTGGTGATTTCGGTAAAGCCGATATTGCTGCCATCGGGCAGCGCGCCGGATAAATTCGCGCGCATTTTATCGATGTAAATAAAACTGCGCGCCTGCATCACCACAAAGCGCACATCGATGTTGTTATCGGAAAGCATGTCGGGCCCCGCACCCAGCACGGCGTAGCGCTGCACGAAATTGGCGCCGGCACCGGTGCCGGCAATTACCACATGCTGCAGATGCGGGAAGAATTGCGGGCGGCTTAGAATGAGCAGCAGGTAATCCATGACTTCGAAGGAACTTGAGGCCCGCGTGCGGTTCAGGCTGTTTTCCGGCGTCTCCCCGCCGCCCAGGCCGCCATCGATCCAGGTGCTGGAAGGCCAGCGCAGCAATGATTTTCCGCCATCGGGGAAATCATCCTTATGTGCGGCGATGTCTTCGGGGGCGAGAAACTGCGGGGCGAAGACGTAGCTTTGTGCGGCCATCCATTCGGGGTGACGGCTGGCGGCTTCATCACCCGCGCTGCGTGCAAAGGCAAAGGCGCGCGCGGCCTCACGGTCAAAATCCGGCACGATGATGATGAGGTTGGTGATATCGGGGTAAGGCTGGCCGAGCGGGCGGCTGGCGAAGAAAGGCAATACTAATGGCGGCTCGCCTTCCATATCGGTATCGCCATAGACGGGCAGATAATTATGCGCGATTTCCACGCCGGGGGTTTTGGGGTTTTGAACGGGGGCCGGCGGCGGGGTTTCGATCTTGATGCTTTCCACGCCCTTGCCGTTCAGCACATCCATCACCTTATCGACCAGCGAACGTTCGGCCCGTGCGGTAAGGGGGGCGCTGAGCGGAAGCAATAAAAACAGAAGGATAGCGAGAAGGCGCATGCCATCACCCTACAGGGAACGGGATATGGAAAAAAGATGGTTTTGCGTTTAGGCTGCGGGGCATGACATCCCCGATGCGTGTTCATGTTTTGGTTGATCTGGAATGGAGCCCGTTTGCGGGCGGCCATGTGAAATGTTGGGAAAGATTAGCGGGCGTCGCGGCCAAACGCGACGATATTGATTTAACGCTGCATATGGCGGGCGACCCTTTGGAAAGCCGCGCACTGGGCCCGCGTACGCGGGTGATGCTGCACGCGCCCGTTTTCAGCACGCGCAAAATTCCGTTTCTGGGCCATGTGCCCGACCATACCGATATGGCCAGCTACCACCCCAAGCTCGCCGCCGCGATGGCGCGCGCCGATGTAGTGCACACGACCGATGGTTTTTTTGCCTATGCGCAAACGGCGGAAAAATTTGCGGCTAGCCACAATCTGCCGCTGGTCACATCGGTGCATACCGATACGGTTGCGTATACCGAACTCTTCACGCGCTCCATGCTGGAAAAACGTCTGGGGCCCCTGGGGATTTTCATCAACGAAGCCTTCCGCGTGCCGGAAGGCGCGGCGGATGGCATGCGCAAAAAACTGGCCCAGCACATGGAAAAAGCGCGCGCGGTGCTGGTAAGCCGCGACAGCGACGGTGCCTTGGCGGCAAGAGAAAAAGTGAGCGCGTACCGGCTGGGTGTGGATTTTGATACCTTCAATGCAGGTGCCGCCGCGCGGCTGGATATGGAAGTGCGGTACAATGTGCCGGCGAATGCGCTGCTGGTGGTGTTCGTTGGCCGGCTGGATGAAGGCAAGAATTTTTATACGCTTGTCGATGCCGTGCATGCTTTGCGGGAACGCGGCAAAAACATTTTCCTGCTCGCCTGCGGCAAGGGGCCTGGCGCCAAATATATGGAAGAAAAACTGGGTGCGTCGGGCGCGGCGCCCGGCGTATTGGTGCCAGATGAGCTGGCAAAAATTTATGCCAGCGCCGATGTGCTGGCGCTGCCGTCTGCCGTGGAGACATGGAGCATGGCGGCGGCTGAAGCTTTAGCCTGCGGGCTGCCGGTGCTGGCGGCGCGCGATAGCGGCACGGGACGGTTTATTGAGGCCGAAAAGGCCGGCCAGCTGGTGGATGAAAATACGGCAGCCGGCTGGGCCGATGCGCTTTCGCATTTTAAACCCCGTAAAGCGATGCGCGAACGTGCGGTGGCATCGGCGCGCGCGCAATTTCCCAGCTGGGATGAGGCCTTGGAAAAAGATTTTATGCCCATCTGGCGTAAGGTGCTGAAATGACAAAGCAAAGCTGTCATCCCGGGCAAGCGTTAGCGCGACCCGGGATCCCATTTGGTTTTCTCTCTAATAGCCGCGTTACCATGGGATCCCGCATCAAGTGCGGGATGACAGAACGGGGAATGCGCGGATGAACCCCTATGGCCCGCGCATTCTGGTTTTGATCCCGCATCCTGATGATGAGGTGGTGGGGTGTTTTGCGGCGCTGGCCCATGCGCGGGCTGCCGGCCATACGATTTTTGGTTTGTATCTCGGCCATGGCTGCGTGGCGCGTGAGGCCTTATGGCCGTGGCAGCGCGGGGATTATGCGACGCGCGTGAACACCCGCATGACCGAGGCGATGCAGGTGGCGAATTTCATGGGCCTTCGCGTGGCGGGCGAGAACCGCGCGCGGCCCGCCCGCGCCATCTGGCAGGAATTGCCGCAGGTTATGGATGAAGTAAATGCCGCCATCCGCAATGTGCAGCCTACGCATATCTGGGTGCCGGCGTATGAAGGCGGCAACCCCGATCATGACGCGCTGAACGCGCTGGCGAGCACCCTTAAAGGCCCGCAGGTGTTCGAGTTTGCGGAATACCATCTGGCCGGCGGCCGTCCGCATTATAACGCGTTCATCCATCCACGCGGCGATGAGACGGTGCTGGAACTTTCCCTGCCGGAGCAGACCGCCAAGCGGCAGGCCCTGGAAATGTACGCGTCGGAACAGGGCAATATCGGTGGGCTTGGCATTCGTTACGAAGCGCTGCGGTATCTGGCGGGCTATGATTATGCCGCCCGCCCGTATCCCGGCAAATTATGGTACGAGCGGTTTCAGTGGGTGCAATTGCCGGGGGTGCCGTTCAAGCACCCGCGCGTCGATTATACCAAAAGTGCCGAAGTGAGCGCCGCGATCATGCGGTTTCTGGCGCGCGCCTGAACAGCCGGCGCCCTTCCTGAATTTGCCACAGCACGAGGCCGGGCGCGAGCAGCAGCACGTCGCGCGAGCGCCGCACGAGGGCGAGGGCCAGGCACACTTCGCGGGGAATGCCGAGCATCTGGCCGAACAGCCAGAACGTGCCTTCCTGCACGCCAAGGCTGGCGGGCACAAAAAACGCGGCGCTGCCGGTCGCCATGATCATGGCCTCTAATATCAGCCCCGTGGAGAAACCGACGGGGTGACCCAGGAAATAAAGCGCCGCCCAGATTTCCAAGGCGCCTACCCACCAGGCGAAAAACGACCACAGGGAACAGGCAAGCGCGCGGGAGGGCCGGGCGTAGAAGACGGCCACCGCTTTATCCATTTTGCGGCCGGAGTTCGCGAGCTCGGTGAATTTGTTGCCGGCGAACAGGTTGACGATTTTGGCGCCCAGCTGAAACGCGCCGAATTTCTGCAAGGCGACCAGCGCGCCGATGATGGCCAGCGAGACGGCGAGGCCGACGATGATCTGCAATAAATAGCCGTGTTCCGGCACGCGCCATGACAAAAGAAATAAACCAAACAGCACGAAGGCGAAGGTGGTCACCACCGATAAGGTGGTTTCCACCACCAGGCTGCCAATCGCCGACGACATCGGCAGGCCGTTACGGCGCAGGATATGCAGCGCGGCGACTTCGCCGCCGATGCGGGCCACAGGCAGCAGTGCGTTCACCGCTTCGCGGATCCAGAGCACCCAGACGAAAAGTTTGATGGGCGGATGACGGTGCGATGGCCACAGCGCCTGCCAGCCGATGCCGGCCATGATCATGTGAAGGATGTGGATCGCCGAGACAATCACCACGCCCCAGCCGGCGGCGGCGAAGGTTTGCAGAATAAGCGGCACGCCTTCATGGCTGAACAGCCAGATGACCACGCCAAGACCGGCGAGACCGATGAGAAGGGAAACGTATTTCATAAAAAAGGCCGGGAAACAATTGGGTTTCCCGACCTTAAAGAAAGCGATAATTTTTTTCTACCTCATTCCCGCGAAAGCGGGAATCCAGCTTAAGGCGCGATCAGCGCCGGCATAATAACAACTTGCTCCGTCCCCCTGGATCCCCGCTTTCGCGGGGATGAGGTGGCGTGTTAAACCCCGTTATGCGGCGGTGTGACGGCGATGCGCGCGGCGTTGCTTTCGCACACAAACTTGAACAGCGGCACGCAATAAAGGGCGGCCAGGCCGACCAGAATATAGACGATGCGCGCGCCCGTGGTAGCGCCGCCGCCGAAGATGGTGGCCACCAGATCAAACTGAAAAAGGCCCACAAGCCCCCAGTTCACACCGCCGATGATGACAAGCGCAAAGGAAAGGATGGTGAGTAATTTCATGGAGCGTCTCCTTACAGGATGAACCTGTAAGGATGCGCGCCGGCGCTTAAAGAAACGATGTGGCGGGGATGCGGGATTTATAAGGAAGTAAAATGTATGCCCCGGCGAAAGTCGGGGCCCATTCATCCGCATTTTGACTGCTGCGCTATGGGCCCCGTTTTTCAACGGGGCATACCACTACTTCAACTTCTCCAGCGCGGCGGGATGCAGCCGTGCGTCGCCGCACGCGATCACGCGGCCGTCGCTGTGCATGGAAAGGTTTTTGCCGTCCCAGTCGGTGATGGTGCCGCCGGCGGCCATTACCACGGGCACCAGCGCGGCGTAATCGTGCGGTTTCAGGCAGGCATCCACCTGCACGTCGATGAAGCCGCTGGCAAGAAGGCCATAGGCATAGGCATCGCCGCCGTATAACGCGTATTTGGCGGAGGATTCCAGCGGCGTGAAGCGTTTGCCATTCGCCGTGAATTTGCCGGTGAACATGCCCGGCGCCGTGGCATTCAGCACGGCTTTGGAAAGATTGTCGCAGGCGCGGGTTTTGACGGGGGTACCGTTCAGGGTGGTTGGCACGCCCACGCCGCCCAGCCAGCGCTCGCGCAAAATGGGTTGGTCGATGACGCCGAGCACAAAATCATTTTTGTGTTTGAGGCCGATGAGCGTTGCGAACATCGGCATGCCGCGGATGAACGCCTTGGTGCCGTCGATGGGATCGATGATCCAGGAAAATTCGGCATCCATGTTGCTCTCGCCGAACTCTTCGCCCCAGATGCCGTCATCGGGCCGCTCTTTTTGCAGGATATGCCGGATGGCTTGTTCTGCGCCTTTGTCGGCGGCGGTCACGGGCGTGGCATCGGGTTTGTCTTCGTAGCCGGTCTTGCGGAAATGCGGGCGAATGGCATCGCCGGCGGCATCGGCCAGTGCGTTTAATAAGGGGGCGAAGAATTGGTAATTCATGCGGGTTCCAGTTTGCTGCTTTTGGCAGCGTTCAGCAAGTCAGCGGTGGAAGGCATGGGAATATGCAGCGTCCGCGCCATGCCGCGCATGACGGCATGCGGCGTTTTTTCATCAATGCGCATGCGGTAAGCCAGATGCCAGATCGCTTCATCGGCATTCCGCAACGCGCGCGGCGAGAGCAGCTCGGCTTCCAGTTCGCGCAAGCCGGAAAACAAAAACACGGTTGAAAGAATGGTCGTCAAGGGTTCGGCGAAGCGTGGGTCAATGTGGTTTGCATCCGCCTTGAAGCCTTGCGGCAGCCGCGTGATGGCGGCAAGGGCCAGGCCCATTTGCTGGTTGATAAAATCATCATCAATTAAAAAACCGGACATGTGTCACCCTTCCCTTGCGCGTCATGCCGGCCTTTGCCAGATGACAGTTGCCGATATGGTAAAACAAAAAACCCCGGCGTAAAGCCGGGGTCTTGAATTGCTGCACTGCAATTGCGCGCAGTGTTACTTCTTTTTCTTGGCGTCCTTTTCGGGATCGGCCTTCTTTTCCGCCTTGTTGACGGGGCCGGTGGCCTTTTCGCCTTCCTTGAGGCCGCGCACATTGCCGATGGCGGCAAAGCGCTGGTTGAACTTGGAGAGCTGGCCGCCGCGGTCGGACAGCTTGCTGATGCCGGTCCAGGCGGGGTGCGTCTTGGGATCAATTTCCAGGCGCATCACATCGCCTTCCTTGCCCCAGGTGGAGCGGGTGCTGAATTCGGTACCATCGGTCATGACGACCTTGATGGTGTGGTAATCGGGATGGATGTTCTCTTTCATCGGTATTTCCTTAAATTGACGCGTGGTTATAGGCGGCGCGGCCATGCCCATGCAAGCCTTTATTGGGTTTCAGCGTAAATTTTAGCGCTTTTAAAGGGAAAACGCGCCAAAAAGAGGGGGTTAACGGCTTACAGCCAGCCCTTCTTTTTGAACCATAAATACGGCATCACGGCCGAGCCGATCATCATGAGAATGGCCATGGGGTAGCCGAATTCCCAGCTAAGTTCCGGCATGATGTGAAAGTTCATGCCGTAGATGCTGGCCACCAAGGTGGGCGGCAGGAACACCACCGCGGCGACCGAGAAAATTTTGATGATGGCGTTCTGCTCGATGTTGATGAGGCCGAGCGAGGCATCCAGCATGAAGGTGAGATTGCCGGTGAGGTACGAGGCATGGTCGGAGAGCGAGGCGATATCGCGGTTAAGGCTGGCGAAATGCACGCCGGCTTTCGATTTGATATCCGGCGCGTGGCCCGCGAAACTCACCATGCGGCCGAGGCTCACTAAACTATCGCGGACTTTCGCCACCATGTTCTGGTGGAAGGCGATGCGGCGCAGCGTGATTTCAAGTTCCAAAGAATTGCGGTGCTTGGTGGGATCGTGATGCGGCGTGAAAACCATGCTGTTGACCGCATCAATGCCGGCGCCGGTGGTCTCGAGAATTTCAGCAAGGCGATCAATAATCGATTCCAGCAGCACCACAAGCGTGGAGGTCGCATCGGTGCAGATGTTGCCTTGCCGCGCGACGTATTGCGAGAACAAGACAAACGGGCGCGGGTCTTCGTAGCGGATGGTCACCAGCTGGCCTTCGGTGAGGATGAAGGCGATGTTGGCGCTTTCCGGCTCGCCGACATCGGCGTGGGAAAGCACATTGGCGGTCATGAACAGCGCGCCGTTTTCTTCGTAGAGACGCGAGGACGGCTCGATATCGTGCATTTCATCGCGCGTGGGCAGATTGATGCCAAGGCGGTCTTCGACCGCGCGTTCTTCTTCCGCGGTCGGGTTGAGCAGGTCAAACCACACGGCGCTATCGCCGATGAGGTCAAGCAGCTTGACATCCCCCACGGTGTTAAAACGGTTTTCAACGGCTTCATAAATGCGGAGCATGGGAAAAAGCTAGCGCGGGGGGCTGAACCGGGTACAGCGAAAAGTGATTTCTGCAAATCATGCCCATCCATTTATGGCGGCTTCTTGGTTTGGTCCGTGCCCTGCGGCCCAGCGCGGGCGGACTTTATATGCGCTTGCCGATTGAAAGCTCCCCATCTTTATTTGCAATTAATAATCATTCTTATATAATCATATAGGGCATTGATTCGCTTTGTGTTTTAAGGAGGGAACAATGGTGGTTACGCGTTTAATTGGAAGTTTTGCCATGGCCGAGATGATGCAGAAAGGCGAGAAGCTGGCACACGTGAAAACGCAAAAGCCGGCCGCGGCGCCAAGGCGCCGCCCGCCTGACAGCAGTTTTCTGATGTACGGCCCCGCCATCTGGGATGGCGCGAGCGACGACGAATGCGGCCCGCTGAATTAGTTTTTTTGAAATCCGCCGTGACGGCTGGTGCGCGCGGGCGCGCGGGCCACATGCAAACCGACCGGGCGTTTGGCGGTCGTGGCAAATTGCCGCAGCAGCGCGCGGTCTTGCGAAAAAAGATCTTCGGCGAATTTTAGCATGGTGTCGTCGTTTGTGAAAAGCACCGGCACGCTGGATTGCAGCGCTTTCAAAAACGCTTCACCGGTTTTCGGGTCCCATGCGGGTCCCATTTTTTTTGCCGCGGCGGCGCGCGTAAAGATACCGGTGCGGCGCATGGCCTGCGCCAGGCTGGGCAGATGTTCGCGCACCAAATCGGTAAATAAAAACTGGGCTTTCAGGCCGGGGGTCACTTTCATGACGTCGGCGCTGGAAAGCGCGTAAAAATCCATCAGCAGTGCGGCGTCCGGCATAAAAAGGCCTTTTGCGAACGGGATTTCCTGCCCGCTATACAGCCGCACGCCATTGCTTACGACGGTGGCGCTATAGCCGTATTTGCGCCCGCGATTGAGGCCTTCCAAACTCACGCGCAGCGCCTCGGTATTGGTGATGCGGCAGCGGTTGGCGCCGGTGCCCGAATAGGCGTTGGCGTGAAGCAGTTCCTTGAAACCTAAATTCGCTTTGTGATGGGCGCGGGCGGCGCGGGCATTTTGATCAACCGGGAAGACATGGCCCGTTGCGATCTGCAGGGCTTTGGCCGGCGTTGATAATTCGCCGCGCTTGGAATCGAATGCCGTGCGGGCGCGTGCCATGGCATCGAACTGGCGAAAAAGATCATCGGGATTGATACGCAAACTTTCCGGCAGCCGCGCCAGCAGACCGGCTGGCGTGTGAATGCCTTTGGCCTCGAATGCTTGCCCAAGGCCTTCGAAGGCATCAGCAAGGCGTTCCAACAAACCCGTGGTATCAAAAGGCGGGTCGATGGGGCGTGCGGTAACAATGGGCGCGGCCTCGCGGAAAGCGGCCGGCGGCGCGACCGGTTTTGGGGGTTTTGGAGGCTTTGGGGCTTTGGGTGCTGGCGCTTTAGCGGGTTTAGGCATGGCCACTTTGGGCGGTTTCACTGCGTTTGGTTTGGCCATCTTTGGTTTAGCTTGCGTGATGCGCTGTTTTGCATTGGCGCGCGCGGCACCCGCCGCGCGTTTCGCGGCAAGCTGCGCTTCAAGCGCAGGGCTGGTTGCGGTGTCGGGGGCTGGCGGAAAACGGTTCGGCCCTTCTGTGCCAAAAATGGTCAGGAAATTCAGGTTGTGCTGTTTCAGGAATGTCCCGGTGACGTCTTCATCCGCCATGATCTGGCCGACGCTGTCGCCGGGTTTGAGCGCTTTGAAACGCGCGGTGATGCGGGCGATTTTTGCGGCATCCTGCGGGCTTGTTTCTGCCTTTGCTGCGGGAGAAGCGAGAGCGTTAAGCGCCGGCTGTTGTTTTTGTGCCGGCGCTTTGCCACCCATGAAGTCTTGGCGGTGATAGCCCATCGCATAAAGTTTGGCCGCTGTGGTGCCGCCATAGGCGGCGATAGCATCCATGCTGAGTTCTGGGTGGGCGTGGCCATGCGCCTGCATTTTTTCAATTTGTTCGGGCGACGGGACAAGCACCTTGTCGCGGTAGCTGAAGACATCCGGCGCATCGGCGCCAAGAAAATAGGTGCGTGAGAGGCCGCGCTGGCCCAGCACCGATGGCGCGATATTCGCCCATGCGGCAACCTGCTTCCAGGTGAGATGCGGGTTGGCGCGGTAATAGACGCCGATTTCTTCAATGTGCGCGGGCTTGAGCGCGGCGGGATTGGTGAGGCGCAGCCCTTGAATGGGCAGCAGCGCGGCCGCCGCTTCTTCTTTGGGTGGATGTTCGGCAGGTTCTTCGAACACGGGATAAATTCTTTATTTTACGTCTGCGCTGTTTGCGCCGCTGCGCGGCCGTGCATCGACCGGGTGTTTGGGCCAAAACCCGGCTTTCGGGCCCAGAATGGCGCTGCGGGAATAACCGGCGGGCACCAGTTCTTCCACCGTCCGTTGCATGAGGTCGGCAAGCGCTGTCATGCTGTCGCCGGGCCGGCTGGCGCGGATATAATCTGTGGTGAAGGCACCTTCTTCCTGGCTAAAAGGGCGGTCGCCGGATACCGGCTGGCCATGGCCGGTTGCTGCAACTGGTTTTGACGGGGGTGCCGGGGGCTGCGGCGGCGGCGCCACATCGCGCGTGCCGGTGCCGTTGGCTTCACGCGCCGCCCTTATTTCGCGCAATTTTTGATACAGGCCCAGCTGGCTGAGGCGCGCGGTCGAGACACCGACCAACGGGGCGGCCTGCTTGAGGGTCATACCCGGATTTTCTTCAAAAATCCGGATGGCCCTCTCTATAAGCTCTTCTCTGCTCAGTCCGAGTGAGTTTTGTCGTGTCATGGCCGGACTATGCGAATTCGGGCTTTGTTCTGTAAACACAATAAAATCGTTTATTGTTTTCATGGCGCCCGGACAGTTGAAAATAATTCACGAAGAAATAATTTCATGCCAGTGCGAGAGGCGGAATAAAAAACGATGGGGCGGGGCTCGCCAAGTCGTAAATAAATTCTAAATACTGCTTGCACAGGTACCTTATATATGGTGAATAGCGCCTGTGCATAACTGCTGACAATTTGGCCTGCCCCCTAACGATACGCCGTCGCTGATCAAAGGTGACGATGAAGCGTAATCGTCGAACCTGCTTTGCCTGTTGTCCGCCAGAAATTTTTGGAACGTCTCTCGTAGGACCTGAACATGGCCACCACCCTCAAGATCAAAGAATATCTTCCCGACACCCAGAGCTTCACGGGAAGAAAGCGCATCCGCAAATCCTTCGGGCGTATTCCTGAAGTTGCGCCGATGCCCAACCTGATCGAGGTGCAGAGAAGTTCGTATGAAACGTTCCTTCAGCGCGATGTGGAACCCGCACAGCGCCAGCTGCTGGGCCTGCAGGAAGTTTTCAAAAGCGTTTTCCCGATCAAGGATTTTGGCGAACGCGCGGTGCTCGATTTCGTGGCCTACGATCTGGAAGAGCCGAAATACGACGTTGAAGAATGCCAGCAGCGCGGCATGACCTTTGCGGCGCCGCTGCGCGTAACCCTCCGTTTATCCGTATTCGATGTGGATGAAACCACGGGCCTTCGCTCCATCCGCGACATCAAGGAACAGGATGTTTACATGGGCGATATGCCGCTCATGACCAATAACGGCACGTTCATCGTGAACGGCACGGAGCGCGTGATTGTATCGCAGATGCACCGCAGCCCCGGCGTGTTCTTTGACCATGACGATGGCAAGACGCATGCGAGCGGCAAGTTCCTGTTCGCCGCCCGCGTGATCCCGTATCGCGGTTCGTGGCTGGATTTTGAATTCGATGCCAAAGACATCATGCATGTGCGCATCGACCGCCGCCGCAAGCTGCCCATCACCACGCTGCTGTATGCCCTCGATAGCCCTGACACCGAAAAGCTGCGCGCGCGCCGCGAGCGGGAAGAAAAGCCGCTGGCGCCGGGCGAAGCCGTTGGCATGAGCAAGGATGAAATTCTGGCTTCTGTCTACGAGACCACGATTTACACCAGCGCCAAGAACGGCTGGAAGACCCCGTACCGTGCCGATGCGTGGCGCGGCGTGAAGCTCAACTTCGACCTTGTGAACGCCAAGGGCGGCGAAGTGATGGTGGAAGCCGGCACCAAGGTGATGGCGCGTAAAGCCAAGCAGATGGAAGAAGAGGGCCTGAAGGATATTCTGGTTCAGGACGACCAGCTGCTGGGCCAGTATCTGGCGAGCGATATCATCGACCCCAAGACGGGCCTGGTG
The DNA here is from genome assembly GCA_048498415.1 of Pseudomonadota bacterium. GTDB lineage: Bacteria > Pseudomonadota > Alphaproteobacteria > UBA9219 > RGZA01 > JBEHYA01. The sequence continues at coordinate 2,329 of JBEHYA010000033.1, read as the reverse complement.
CTGCATGAAGCGGGTGACGAAATCACCAAGGACATGATGAAGGATTTCGAAAGCCTGAGCCTGAAGGAAATTCCGGTTCTCGCCATCGACCACGTGAATGTGGGGCCTTATCTCCGCAACACCATGCTGGCCGACCGCAATTCGACGCGCGAAGAAGCCCTTATCGATATCTACCGCGTCATGCGCCCCGGCGAACCGCCCACGCTTGAATCGGCGGAAGCGCTGTTCCGTGGCCTGTTCTTTGATATGGAACGTTATGACCTGTCGCCGGTTGGCCGCGTGAAAATGAATGGCCGTTTAGGCTTCACCACGTCGGATCAGGTGCGTGTTCTCCGTAAGGAAGACATTCTCTCGATCATCAAAGTCATGCACGACCTCAAGGATGGCCGTGGTACGGTGGATGACATCGACCACTTGGGTAACCGCCGCGTGCGCTCGGTGGGTGAACTGATGGAAAATCAGTACCGCCTTGGCTTGCTGCGTATGGAACGCGCGATCAAGGAACGCATGAGCAGCGTTGAGATCGACACCGTGATGCCTTCCGATTTGGTGAACGCCAAGCCGGCTGCGGCTGCGGTGCGCGAATTCTTTGGTTCCTCGCAGCTCTCGCAGTTCATGGACCAAACCAATCCGCTTTCTGAAATCACCCACAAGCGCCGCATGTCCGCGCTTGGCCCCGGTGGTCTGACGCGCGAACGTGCGGGCTTTGAAGTACGCGACGTGCATCCGACGCATTACGGCCGCATCTGCCCGATTGAAACGCCGGAAGGCCCGAATATCGGTCTCATCAATTCGCTGGCCACCTATGCGCAGGTGAATGCGTATGGCTTCATTGAAACGCCGTACCGCAAGGTGAACAAGGCGCGCGTGACGGATGAAGTGATTTATCTGTCGGCGATGGAAGAAGGCGATTTCACCGTGGCGCAGGCGAATGCCGCGCTCGATGAGCAGGGCCGCTTCACCGAAGAATTGGTCAGCGCACGTAAGGGCGGCGACTATTTGATGGTCAAGCCCGAGCAGATCGATTTCATCGACGTCTCCCCCAAGCAGCTCGTATCCGTGGCCGCCGCGCTCATTCCGTTCCTTGAGAACGACGACGCGAACCGCGCGCTCATGGGCTCGAACATGCAACGTCAGGCGGTGCCGCTTTTGCAAAGCGACGCCCCGCTGGTGGGTACCGGCATGGAAGGCACCGTTGCCCGCGATAGCGGCGTGACCGTGATCGCCAAACGCGCCGGCGTGGTGGACCAGGTGGATGCGACGCGCATTGTGGTGCGCGTGACCGACGACAAGAGCAGCAACCGTTCAGGTGCGCTTGGCGTTGATATCTATAACTTGCTCAAGTTCCAGCGTTCGAACCAGAACACCTGCATCACGCAGCGGCCCTTAGTGAAAGTCGGCGATATCGTGAAGGCCGGTGACATCGTGGCCGACGGCCCCTCGACGCAGCTCGGCGAATTGGCGCTGGGCCGCAACGTGCTGGTCGCGTTCGTGCCGTGGAATGGCTACAACTTCGAAGATTCCATCTTGATCAGCGAGCGCATCGTGCGCGATGACGTGTTCACCTCCATCCACATCGAAGAATTCGAAGTGATGGCGCGTGATACCAAGCTGGGCCAGGAAGAAATCACCCGCGATATTCCGAACGTGGGCGAAGAAGCACTGAAAAATCTCGACGAAGCCGGCATCGTGTATATCGGCGCTGAAGTTCAGGCGGGCGATATTCTGGTGGGTAAAGTCACGCCAAAGGGTGAAAGCCCGATGACGCCGGAAGAAAAGTTGTTGCGCGCGATCTTCGGCGAAAAGGCTTCGGACGTGCGCGATTCATCCCTCAAGGTTCCGCCGGGCGTTTCCGGCACCGTGGTGGAAGTGCGCGTGTTCAACCGCCGCGGCGTCGATAAAGACCAGCGCGCGATTGCCATCGAGCAGGAAGAAATCACCCGTTTGGCCAAGGACCGCGACGACGAACGCGCGATTCTGGAACGCGGTTATTTCGGCCAGCTGCGCGGGCTTCTGCTGGGCCAGAAGGCCACAAGCGGGCCTAAGAACTTCCCCGCCGGCAAGGAAATTACGGATGCCGTACTGGAAGATTATACCAAGGGCCAGTGGCGCCAGATCGTCGTCAAGGATGACGGCGTGATGGAACAGGCGGAAGCGATCTCGAAGAGCTTTGATCAGGCCGTAGAAGCCCTCAAGAAGCGCTTTGAAGACAAGGTTGCCAAGCTGCAGCGCGGCGACGAATTGCCGCCGGGCGTCATGAAGATGGTCAAGGTGTTCATCGCGGTGAAGCGCAAGCTGCAACCCGGTGACAAAATGGCCGGCCGTCACG
>JBEHYA010000032.1:0-19845 GCA_048498415.1 Pseudomonadota bacterium | reverse complement strand
CGCGCCGGCGTTACTGGAACCATCAGGCGCATATGGGCAGTTATTACGCCATGGCGCGCAGCCCTGCGGCGGGCAGCATCCGCGCTGTTCCCGGTTGCAAAGAGCCTATTGTGCGTTACAGCTGCGACTATGCCACCAAAGCCCTGCTGCAAAAAGGCGCGGGCTATGCGGCGGAATGGATGTTTGCGGCGGGGGCCACAAAAGTTATCCCCGCCATTCATGGCCATCCGGGCTGGACAAGCATGGATGCGGCACGGCAGGATTTGCAGGAGTCCTTACCCTTTAACAAAGCCAGCCTGATGACGATCCATCTTTTCTCCAGCTGCCCGATGGGCGATGCGCGTGTGTGCGCCGCGGATTCGTTTGGCCGCGTGCATGACGTGAAAAATTTAAGTATTGCGGATGCCAGTTTAATTCCCGAAGCCCCCGGCGTGAACCCGCAGCTTACCATCATGGCGATTGCGCTGCGCAACGCTGCGCATTTTCTGGCAGAGACTGGCGCATGAACAACTTCATCCGTCTCCTTCGCCCGCAGCAATGGCTTAAAAATATCTTCGTGCTCGCCTCGCTGTTTTTCGGCGGGCATATGTTCAGCGGCCACAGCGCCATCATGGCGTTTGTCACGTTTGTGCTGTTCTGTCTGGTTTCCAGCGCTGTCTATATTTTCAACGATATCTGTGACCGCGATGCCGACAAACAGCATGCCAAAAAACGCACACGGCCTTTGGCGTCCGGCGCCATTGCCATGCCGGTGGCGATTGGTGTGATGGCCGCGCTGATCGCGCTGGCGGGGATCATATTTTATGCCAGCGCCGCGCCGTGGCGGCTGGGACTGGTTTTGGCCATATATATAGGTATCAACCTGATATATTCGCTGGGCGCCAAGCATGTGCCGCTGGTCGAACTCTTCATGGTGGCCTCCGGCTTTGTGCTGCGCCTGATTGCGGGCGGCGTTGCCATTGATGCGCCGCTCACCAGCTGGATTTTAGTGTGCACGGGTCTGGTCTCGCTCCTCATGGTCACCGGCAAACGCCGCGCGGATTTATTGCAGGATAACGACCCCACGCGTTCGCGCCGCGCCTTACTCCACTACACCGTGCCGTTTCTTGATAACATCATCGTGGTGCTCTCGTCGGCCACGCTTGTGACGTATTTATTATTCTGCGTTGGCTACGGTAAAGACCGCTTCGGCGATTATGTGGAACTCACGGCCGTCTTTGTCGCGCTCGGCATTTTCCGTTTCATGCAGATCGTGATCGTGGAGAAGGGCGGGGATGCGCCCACGGCGCTGGTCGCCCGCGACCGCGTAATGCAATTCACGCTTGCCAGCTGGGCGGTCGTGTTCTTCGCGCTCATCTACGGGTGGGATTTGTGAGCCCGGATTTAAGTGGTTTTGCAGGCATTTTCATTACCGGCGCCAATGGCTGGCTGGGTCGGCGCGTGGTGCTGGCCGCAAAGGCCGCCAACCTTCCCATCACCGCGCTTGTGATGCCGCATGAAGATGCCGGCTGGCTGCGCGCGCAAAATGTGCAGGTGGTGGCGGGCGATGTGGGCGATGCCGATGCGCGCGCCGAATTTTTAAAACGCGCTGAAGGCGGGCTACTTGTTCACCTGGCTGGCGTCATTCACCCGTTTCTGCGTTCGGCAGAATTTGAACGCGTCAATCACCATGGCGCAATCGCGCTGCTGCGCGATGCCATGCGCGTTAAATTGAAGCGCGTGGTGATCATGTCGTCCAACTCGCCGCTGGGCGCCAACAAATCGCCCACCGATGTGTTCACGGAAGAAAGCCCGTATAATCCCTATATGGGCTATGGCCGCTCCAAGATGCGCATGGAAGAAGATGCGCTGCAGCTGGCGCTTGGCCGCGCCAACCCGGATCTGGTGATCATCCGCGCGCCGTGGTTTTACGGGCCTGGGCAGCCCGCGCGGCAAACCCAGTTTTTCCGCATGGTGCGCGACGGCAAGTTCCCGCTGATGGGCCCGGCTGAAAACCGCCGCTCCATGGCCTATGTGGATGAGCTGGCGCAAGGCATTTTATTAGCCGCATCCACGCCCAGAGCCGGCGGCCAGATTTACTGGCTGGCCGATGAACGCGCATACCCGATGCACGAAGTGGTCTCAACCGTGAAGACCATGCTGCGCGATGATTTCGGCATGAAGGTCGCGGATAAAGACTGGATGGTACCGCCGGTTTTATCGGATATCGCGCGTGGGATCGATTTCGGTTTGCAGGCGGTCGGTTTGTACCATCAGAAAGTCCACGTGCTGTCGGAAATGAATCTCACCATCGCGTGTTCAATTGAAAAAGCGAAACGCGAGCTCGGCTTCAACCCGCAGGTGGGTCTGCGCGAAGGTATGCGCCGGGCCGTGCAATGGTGCATGCAGAACGGTCAGAAAATTTAAATGACTCCCCCCGCACCCTCATCTTTTTTCGATAAACCCATGGGCAAATTATGGCTGTGGGCCTTTGCCGGCCTCAGCCTGTGGCTGTGTTTCTCGCGCCTCGTCGGCTATAACCAGTTCACCTATGACGATGCCTATATCGTGCTGCGCTACGCCGCCAATTTCATCCAGCATGGCACGCTGAGCTGGAATGTGGGGGAGCATGTGGAAGGTTTCACCAGCCCGCTGCATTTGTTCCTGATTGTCCCGTTCGGCTGGCTGGGCATGGATTTGCTGGATGCCATGCACCTTGTGAACCTTTTGTGCTACGCCGCCTTCGGCCTTACCTGTTACATCGCGTTCGGCAGGCAGATGGAAAAACCGCTGGCGCTCATCATGGCGCTGCTGGCGGCCAGCTACGGCAATTTGATCATGTGGGTGTGGGGCGGGCTGGAGCCGGCGGTAACCGTCATGCTCCTTATGCTCTCAATCGCATCCATGCTGCCGGCCATGCTGAGAGACGAAGCGCCGGATCGCCGCGCGATTGTAACAAGCGCCTGCCTGTTTTCCCTCGCCGCGTTTTGCCGGCTGGATACATCTGTGTTCGCCGCGGCGGCCGCGCTCGCATGGCTCATTAAAACGCCCCGCAAGCCCGGCAACTTTCTGCTGTTTAGCGCGATATTTGCGGGCTTTTTAGCCCTGCAAACGCTGTGGCGCTATTTAAATTACGGCGACGTGCTGCCCAATACCTTTTACGCGAAAGTCGTGGGCTCCATGGCGGCCAATGCGGGCAATGGCATCAGTTACATCGCAACCGCCCTCGCGGATTCCCCGTGGCTGCTCGATGCCGGGATCATCGCAGTGATCTACGGTTTATTTTCCAGCTGGCGGCAGGTTGCCATCTGGCTGGGCGTATCGCTCCTGCTGGGGGCGGCCTATATAATTTATGTGGGCGGCGACTTCATGCCGGGCGCGCGTTTCATGCTGCCGTGGCTGCCATTCTGCATCACCGCCATTGCATTGGCTGCGCGGGATTTGTATGTGCGCAACACGCCTGCTGTGTTCGGTGCTGTTTTTATTCTGCTCGCTCTCAATCTCATCATCCCGCAAAGCATGCGTTCCCTGGATGTGACCGCCATTGCCGGCCTGCAGGTGGGCGATGTGGTGGTGAGCAAAGACTGGAAAAAAGGTTCGCTGATTGCCCTCAATGCGGCGGGCGGGCTGCCTTATAGCAACCTCGATAAAAATTTTATTGATATGCTGGGGCTCAACGACCGGGATATCGCCAAGCGGCCGGCGCCCAAGCTGGGGCTGAAATGGCAGGGCGTGGTCGGCCATACCAAGGGGGACGGCGCCTATGTGCTGCGCCGCAAGCCCGATTATATCATATTATCCAGCGCGGCGGGTGATTACGGCCCCGGCACGCCCGTGCTGGCGAGCGACGCCGAATTACAGGCGACAGAGGAATTCCACCGCTGCTATAAACATAAGACCCGCATCGTGCCCTGGCCGCCGGCGATTGCGCCGCGCGCGCCGGTCAGCGAAGCGGGGCCGGGCGTGTTCAAGTTCAGTTACTACGAACGCGTTTGCGCGAAATAATCCTGCCTGATCATCCACGCCAAAGATAACCATGCTCGCATCCATCACTGCTTCGCCCCTCTACCAGCGTATTCAAGGTTTCGTGAAGGCCAACGGGGTCTATCTGCTGCTCATCGCGGTCACGCTGCTGGCATACTGCAACGCCTTTGGCGGCACGTTTTTGCTGGATGACGATATCCTCCTCGTCAAAAACAGTTTTCTGCGCAGCTGGGGCAGCATGTGGGATGCCGTTACGCATAACTCCACCGCCGGCACGGGCAATGTCGATAATTTCTACCGCCCGCTGCAGATCGCGCTGTATGTCATTGTTTTTCAGTTCTTCGGCCTGAGTTCGGTCGCTTTCCACGCTCTCAATATTCTTCTGCATGTTATCAACGTCATTCTGGTCTATAAATTCGGGCGCAAACTCAACTTCAATCCCACGGTTGTCTTAATCGTATCGCTCCTCTGGGCTGTGCACCCGGTGCATGTGGAAGCTGTGACGTATATGAGCGCTACGGCCGATACGCTGTTTGCCACCTTTATGCTGCTGGGCCTTCTTGCCTGGGGCCCCAGCTGGAAGCAGCGCGGGCTCACGCTGCTGTGTTATATTCTTTGCGTGCTCGCGAAAGAGCCCGGCATCATTTTTCCGGCCCTTCTTATGTCGGTGATCGCCTTCCAGGCCAAACGCGAAGACCGGCTGAAGGTTAAAACCTATCTGTCCACCTGGCATTTGTGGGCGTTCGCTGCGCTTTATATGTATCTACGCACGAATGTTTTGAACTTTCAGGACACCTTCCACATCTACCGCACGGTGGATGCGTATAGCCAGAATATCCATATCCGCTTCTTCACCTTTACTACGCTGATCCCGCGTTATTTCACGCTGCTGCTGGTGCCGTTTGGCCTGCATATGGAACGCTATGATATCGCGTTCTCCGATCTTATCGATTACCGCGTGCTGTGGGGCGTGGCGTGGTTCAGCCTGTGCGTGTGGCTTGCTTTTATTGGTGTCACGGGCAAGCCCGGCAGCTGGCAGGAAAAGTTCAAGCCGCTCGGCTGGGGCGCGGCGTGGTTTATCGTCGCCTATTTCCCGTGTTCCGGCATTCTCATCTCGGCCAACGCGCTGTTTCTGGAACACTGGATGTATGTGCCCAGCATCGGCCTGTTTTTGGGCATTGCGCAGACCATCGCCAACTTCTTTCGCTTTGATGGCGAAAAACAGCTGCTGGGCATCGCCCTGCTGCTCGCCTATGGCGGCTTTTTAATAACCACAACGCTCATTCAGAACAACGTCTGGAACGATCCCATCACGTTCTACACGCATATTTTAAAATACGAAGACGGCGTGGCGCGCCTGCACAACAACCTTGGCATGGCTTACCAGCAGCAGGGCGACAACCGCAAGGCGGAGATTCATTACCGCAAAGCGATTGAAGTCTGGGATGTGTATGCGCAGACGCATCACAACTACGGCAAGATGCTGCTGGAAGAAGGCAAGGTGGATGATGCGATTGCGCAGTTCAAGCGCGCGGTTGAAATTGATCCTAACTTCTTCCGTTCCGTCAACGCGCTGGTCGTTGCCTATTACATCCGAAAGGATAAAAAGAATTTCGATTACTGGAAGGACTACTATTACAAGCACAAACCCTTCGCGCTGCCGGCCAACGAACAGATGTTCCTGGAGAAGGATCCCGACCACCCGAACGACCCCATTCCCGATCTAAAGTAATCTTTGCTAACCCTATTTGCGGCATTCGTGCCGCAAATGGGGCAAAAAGCAGGGAAAACGGCCCGAAAAAGCCTTGAATTTTTTTTAAGCTATGCGGCAGAGATAGCGTTCCACTCTGCCGTCGGGTTCAAGATGAATATTTTTTCTGCTTTGCAGCGTCATCGCTGGCTCGCTCTTGCCGTTGTGCTGGCGCTTGTCGGCGCGGGCATCTTTTTTGCCACGCGCCCCAGCGGCAAACCCAAAGTGGAACTCATTGTCCCGCAGGTGGCGTCGATTGAAGAAAGCGTGACCGCGCAGGGCAAGCTGGAGCCCAAGGAATATGTGGATGTGGGCGTGCAGGTCTCCGGCCAGCTGAAAAAATTGCATGTGGCGATCGGCGACACGGTCAAGAAAGGCGATCTGATCGCCGAGATCGACCCCACCGTGTATGAAGCCAAGGTGAACGCCGATGAAGCGGCGATCAAAACCCTGCAGGCGCAGCTCGCCGAACAGCAGGCCAATATCGTGTTCGCCAAACAGCAGCTTGCCCGCAACCAGCGGCTGATCAAGGCCAAAGCGATCAGCCAGGAAGCGTTGGAAGATTCGCAGACCACGCTGAAAGTCACGCAGGCCCGCGTGGGCGCATTGGAAGCGCAATTGGAACAATCGCAATCCGGCCTCAAGGGCGACCAGGCCAATCTGGGTTACACGAAAGTCTATGCGCCGATGGATGGCACGATTGTCTCGCAGACCACGCGCGAAGGCCAGACGGTGAACGCCAATCAAACCGCCCCCGTCATCGTGCAGGTGGCGAATTTAGATGTCATGACGGTGCGTGCGCAGGTGGCGGAAGCCGATGTCTCGAGCCTGTCACCCAACATGGAGGTTTACTTTACCACGCTGGGTTCCGACCACCGCTGGCGGGGGCAGGTCCGGCAGGTGCTGCCATCGCCCGAAACCGTGAACGACGTGGTGCTGTATGATGCGCTGGTCGATGTCGATAACAAAGACCGCCTGCTCATGACCGGCATGAGCACGCAGATGTTTTTTGTGATTGGCCGCGCCGAGAATGCGCTCACCATTCCCGTCACGGCGCTGGGCCGGCGCGTGGCGAGTGAAGATACCGATGCCGGCAAGGCCTATCAGGTCACGGTGAAGACGGGTTCCAAGCCGGAACGCCGCGTGGTGCATGTGGGCCTGCAAAGCCGCACGCTGGCCGAGATCAAAGACGGCATCACGGGGGAAGATAAGATCATTCCCCAGCGCACCGATGCGGGCGGCGGCGATAATAAAGGGCAGGGCCAGCCGCCGCGCCGCCAGGGTTTCCGCGGACCGCCGATGGGGCTTTAGGGCATGACCGGCATGCGCCCCATTCTTGAACTGCATAACATCGCGCGCTTTTACGTGACCGGCGATACGGAAGTCCGCGCGCTGGATGATGTGAGTTTGAACATCTGGCCGGGTGAATTCGTAGCCATCATGGGCCAGTCGGGCTCGGGCAAATCGACGCTGATGAACATCATCGGCTGCCTCGACCGGCCCAATGCCGGCACCTATCACGTGAACGGCATTGATGTGGCGGGGCTAACGGGCGACGAACTGGCGGCGCTGCGCCGTGATACGTTTGGCTTCGTCTTTCAGCGCTATAATCTTCTTGCCACCGGCACGGCGGAAGAAAATGTGGAAATGCCGGCTATTTATGCCGGCCTTGATAAACCGGCCCGCGTCGCGCGGGCGCGTGAATTACTCGCCAAGTTAGGTCTGGGCACGCGTATTCAGCACCGGCCTTCCGAACTTTCCGGCGGTCAGCAGCAGCGCGTGGCGATTGCCCGTGCGCTGGTGAACAATCCGCCCATCATTCTCGCCGATGAACCCACCGGCGCTTTGGATAGTCGCAGCGGCACCGAAGTGATGGCGCTTTTAAAGGAACTCCACGCCGAAGGCCGCACGGTAATTTTGATCACCCACGATGAAAACGTGGCCAAAAATGCCAAGCGCGTTATTCGTTTATCCGATGGCAAAATCGTCTCGACGCAAGGCGACGAATTGGTGCGGGAAGACGCCGCTACCATCCATGAAGCCACGGGCCGCATTGGCGTCACGGCGGAAGTGGAAGAAGCCACCAAAATGGCGATGCGCGCGCTTAAAGTAAATATTTTCCGCACCGCCCTGACACTGCTTGGCATTGTGATCGGCGTGGCATCGGTGGTGGTGATGCTGGCGGTGGGTAACGGCAGCAAGCAGCGCGTGCTCAATCAGATCAGCGGCATGGGCGCCAATGTCTTATCCATCCGCCCCGGCGCGCCGGGCGTGCGCAATTCCGGCGATAACGCCACGCTGGTGATGGAAGATGCCGAGGCCATCAAAGACGTACCGAACGTGGCCTATGTAGTGCCCGAACGCACCGGGCGGATGACCGTGCGCTATGAAAATATCGATGCCGCCACTTCCGTGCAGGGCGAAGGCGTGGATTTCCCCGCCGCGCGCGACTGGCCGGTCGCTTATGGCAGCTTCTATTCCGAACGCGACCAGAAAAGCATCGCGCCGGTGATCGTGCTGGGCTCCACGGTTGCCAATGAACTCTTCGGCAATGGCGCCGATGCCATCGGGCAATATGTGCTGGTCAAAAACGTGCCGTTTGAAGTGATTGGCGTCATGAGCTCGAAAGGCGCCGGCCCCATGGGCAATGATATGGATGATGCCGTCTATGTGCCGGTGACCACCGCCATCACGCGGCTGTTCGGGCGGAATTACTTAAGCGGTATCAGCATTTCCGTGGTGGACGTGAAGCAGATTGATGCCACGCAGAATAAGCTCACCGCGCTTCTTAAAGAACGGCATCATGCCGAAAATTTCAGCATCCGCAACTCCGCTTCCATTCTGGAGACCGTAACCACCACGCAGAACACGCTCACCGCTTTGCTGGGTTCGGTTGCCGCCATCTCGCTGCTGGTGGGCGGTATTGGCGTCATGAATATTATGTTGGTCAGCGTGACCGAGCGCACGCGCGAGATCGGCATCCGCATGGCCACGGGTGCCCGCGAGCGCGACATCATGCTGCAATTCAATATTGAAGCTGCGGTGGTCTGCACCTTTGGCGGCGTGCTGGGTGTGGCGATCGGGTTTGCCGTAGGGACTATTCTGGAACTGTTCGGCGTGCAGATTGCGTTTTCCGCGCTGCCCGCCATTTTCGCCTTTGCCTGCGCGGTGGGCACGGGCCTGCTGTTCGGTTATCTGCCCGCCAAGAAAGCGGCGGCGCTGGATCCCGTCGTGGCGCTGGCATCGGAGTGAGGCATGCGTAAATCCATTCTTCTTCTCTGCCTGTTAAGCGCGTGTTCGTTTACGCCCGATTTTGTGCGCCCGGATGTAGTCATGCCCGCTAGCTGGGATAATGCCAACGCCAAAACCCAGGCCGCGCTGCCGGTTGCGGCCCAATGGTGGAAGACATTCCATTCGCCCGAACTTGATGCACTGATGGATAAAGCCTTGGCGCAGAACACCGATCTTGAAGCCGCCTTCCACCGCATTGAATCGGCGCGCGCCAGTCTAACCTCCGCCAATTCATCGTTTTATCCCGGCGTCTCGCTCTCGGGTTCCGAAACCCGCACGCGGAATGAAAGCAGCGGCATTGTGAGCACCAACACCGGTGGCCGCGTCGCGGCGCAGGCGAGTTACGAGCTCGATATCTGGGGCAAACTCCGCGCGCAGGCCGATTCCGCCGCCGCCGAATTACAGGCGAGCCAGTTCGACCGCGAAGCGGTTGCGCTGGTGCTGGAGACGGATGTGGCCACCGCGTACGTGAATCTGCTTGGCGTCAATGAGCGGATTAACGTGGCCGAGAAAAATCTGGCGAACGCCAAAAAAGTGCAAGCGATTATTGAAGCGCGCTATAAGGAAGGCGCGGTGGCGCTCATTGATCTCGCGCAGCAGAAAACATCTACGGCCAGCGCGGAATCCGATATCGTGCGCCTGCGCCAGACGCGCGATACCTATCGCACCCAGCTTGCCGTGCTCACCGGCCAGCCGCCGCAGGGTTTTGTGGTAAAAGGCGCGCAACTGGCGGAAGTCAGTATTCCTGACGTGGCGCCCACCATGCCCGCCACGCTTCTCACCCAGCGCCCGGATATCCGTAAATCGGAAAGCGATTTGATGGCCGCCAATGCCAATATCGGCGCGGCCCGCGCGGCGTTCTTTCCGTCGCTTAATCTATCGCTCAGCGGCGCCTTAATGTCGAACCCCGCCGCCAGCGCCATTGATATGGGCGCTTCCATGCTCGCCACCATCTTCGATGGCGGGCAATTGGCCGCGCAAGAAGATATTGCGGAGGCCAAAAAGGCCGAACTTGCCGCGAACTACAAAGGCGCCGTGCTGACCGCGTTCAAGGATGTGGAGGATGCGCTTGTGGCCGTGAACACCGCCACCACACGCACCAGTTTGCAGACGGAAGCCGCCAAGCAATCGCGCATCGCCTACGATATCGCGCGCCAGCGCTATGATGCGGGGTCTTCCGATTACCAGACGCTTTTGAACACCCAGGCCAGCCTGTTCCAGTCGGAAGACAGCCTCATTCAAACCCGGCAGGACCGCATGACCGCCATCATCACGCTCATCAAGACGCTAGGTGGCGGATTTGGCGGGGAAATTTCCCCCGCCGCGCGCACGCCCAAGATATAATCGCTTTTTTATTCGGTAAAACCACTTATGGGGCGGTTTTACCAGAAGGAACCGTGCATGCCCCGCGTCCACACCCTGTTCAGCCGTTTTGCCGAACGCGCCTCCAGCCTTGCCGGCAGCCCCGCCGCTTTCATGGCGGCGTTTGCCATGGTCGTTCTCTGGGCGCTCACCGGGCCGCTGTTTGGTTTTTCCGACAGCTGGCAGATTGTCATCAACACCACCACGACCATCATCACGTTTCTGCTGGTCTTCCTTATTCAGCATGCGCAGAACCGCGATACCAAGGCGCTGCAGCTCAAGCTGGATGAACTTATCCGCGTCACCGAAGGCGCGCATAACGCGCTGCTGAATCTGGAACAGCTGGATGAGGACGAGCTGGATTCCATCCGCCAGCAATACGCCACGCTGGCCTGCAAAGCCCGGCAGGCCATGGAAAACGGCGGCAAAGACGACGACGCGCCGCCGCTCGATCTCACTCACAAGCCCAAAGGCTGAGCCGCGAAGGGTTGCGCATGTATGCGCGGCGTTAAAACCTTTATGACAATACCCCGCTATTGCTCAAGCGATAAAAGGGGTTCCTATGCGCGCCGCGTTTATTGCCATTTTCATTCTGCTTGCGCTGCCGGCGCGTGCCGAGTTCATGATCAGCAACGCCATTCTGGAATTCACCACCGGCGGGCCGACTAAGCAGGATATTGAGCTGATCTCCAAAGACAGCGGCGATACCTATATTGCCAGCGAGATCTTTGAAATCGCGAACCCCGGCCAGCCGAACGAGCAGCGCCGCAAGATCGATGATCCCGCCAGCGCCGGCCTGTTGGTCACGCCCGATAAAACCGTTTTGCCCGCAGGCAGCCGCAAGGTGATGCGTTTTGTGCTTTTGAAGCCGCCGGATACGCATGAACATATCTACCGCGTGACCGTAAAACCCGTGATCAAGGGCGTGAACGGCGACGGCAGGGTGGGTTTAAAAATTCTGGTGGGCTACGAAGTGCTGGTCATCGTGCGCCCGGCCGCCATAAACACGGCGTATAATGCCGCACGGCGCGGCAAAACGTTGCATATTGAAAATACCGGCAACAGCAATGTGTTGTTTCAGGCCGGCAAGCAATGCGCGGCCCCCAATCAATGCGCCGATCTGCCCGTGCACCGCGTCTATGCCGGCACCCAGATAGATGTTGCGCTGCCGCAGGATATGCCCATCAGCTACGCCGTGTGGGACGGCAGGGAAACGGCGGAAAAAAATTACTGAACCGCGCAGCGCAGCGGCTTTTCATACATCAGCACGCCGTTCACGGGTTGCTGCGCGGGCAGCGTTGCCACGCAGGTGCTGCCATCGGCCAGTGTAAAGCTTAAAGCTGCCGGGCTGCCGATCTCGGCCTGAAAATGGCCGGCTTCATCCGTCATTACATCGTCGTGGCTGGCTTTGAGCATGGCGCCTGCCAGCGGTTTATCATTTTGGTCCGCCAGTTTAGCGACGATCACGTAAAAATTATTCACCTGCCAGTGTTCATGCACCACCGTGCCGGGATACAGCGTGACACTGCGCGGGCTCGCTGCATAATCAATGAGCCCGCCATGGTCGCTTGCCAGACGAATACTATAGGTATGGAACGGCGAGAGATAAACCGCCTGCCGGCTGCCCACTTTCACATGGCCGCGTTCGATGTTGTTCACATAAATCTTCATATTGGCATCCGCATTGCCATCCACGTCGATGATCACAGCGCTGCGCTCGTTCTGCGTGCCGCCCAGCGCAAGCGTATCGCCCTGCTGCGCGGCATTCACGGCGAAATTGCCGCCATAGCTGAAACCCGCGCCCGTGCCGCTTAAGCCCTGCTGCGCGCTGGCGCGCACCAGTCCGATATCATTGCGCCAGTCGGCATCGGCACTCAGCGTGCGGGTCTGTTCGTCGCCGCTAAAGCCGGCGCCAAGCAAAAGTGTTTCATCGGGCGTGCTGTCGTCGCGCCACGCATGAATGTTGCCGCTGGGGTGGCGGCCGGCTGCATCAAAACCCGCGCCGCCGGTCGCGCTCACGCCGTAATTGCCAAAGCGTTTGGTAAAGCGCAGCAACACACTGCCCTGGTAATCGCGATCCGCCCGCGCGGCCGCGGCAGCGAGCGAAATATCGCTCTCGCCTTCCTGCCAGATGCGCCAGTCGCTATAGGGGCCGATGGAAAAACTGGCGGGCGTATCCATCACCTGCGCGTAACTGGCGCGAATCCCAAACGAGAACGTATCGGTAATATTATACCCGCCCGATAGCGTGGCCTGCGTATAGCTGTAAAACTCGCGCTGCACGCTCATGTCGTTGTCGTGGGCCCATAATTTCGCGGCATCAAGGGAAAAGCTGTAACGTTGCGAGGCATAAAGCCAGCCGGCCTGCATGCCGACATCGCCTTTAGTGGAAGCCAGTGCGGCAAAAGACAAACGGTTGCCATCCATCATCCAGAACGCGCCGGTTTCGGCGGCCAGCCGGTCATGCACGGCCAGCACCTGAAAACTCCCGCCCAAATTATCGGCCAGCCGGCGCAGGGTGCCGGCGCTGGCAATCATTTTGCTGCTCACATCCGGCAGCGTGCGGTCGTTATTGGCGGCCTGGCGCAAAAAACCGGCTTCGGCGAAATAAGTGGGCGCATCGGCGGGCGGCAGCTCCGGCGATTTGGCGAAAAAGCGTTTTTCCTCGTGGCTGCCGCCGCCCTGTTCGTCGATGCGCAGCGTGATGGTATACGCGCCCTCCGGCAGGTCGCTGGTATCGATCACCTGATTGCCGGCTTCATACGCGCGCGATGAATAAAGGCGCCCGTCGCGCAGAATACTGACAAACGAACGGCGCGGCAGATAAAGCAAAACCTGATTGCCTTCGGTTTTATGCGCGTCCACCCGTGTTGCCAGCGATGTGGAAGCATAAACGCCGGCCATATCATGCTCGGAGACCAGCCGCAGCCCGTGGCTGCGGAACAGGCCGCCGCCCGCCCCCCAGCCGTTGCGTTCAACGCCGGCCTGCGCCGTATCGAAGCGCAGCCCCTGATCGGTGAGCGATGTTTGCGTGGTCAGGCGGCCTTCGCCATAGGCGTGCGTGGTGGAACCGGTGAGCGTATAGGCGGGCGCCTGCGCATCCGCACCGTTGATCGCGCCGGCCAAGCCATACACGCCGGAAAAATCGCGCGGGGGCAGGGGCAGGTAGGTGGCGCCGTGGGTATCGGCGGTATCGAGATACGCCGCGCTCACGAATAATTCGCCGTTCAGCTGGCTGTCGTCATAAATAATGCCGATGTTTTCGGGCACAAGCGCGCCGCAGCCGTCGCGCAGGCGCGTGCCGCACAGTAATTCCGCATGCTGGGGCAGGGGCGTGGCAAGAACGGCGCGCAGTTTATCGGTATTTTTAAGATGCGGGATGGCGGCGGTGATTTTTTCCGGGGTATCAAACCAGATCTGCCCCGGCGCGGTGTGCGCGGCAAAATCCCCCAGCGTTTCGCCGCCATAGGAAAGCGTGACGACCACGGCGCGCGGCCGGGCCAGTTGTTCGAAGCCCGCCGGCACGCCGGCATCGGTTATCACCGCGGCCTGCGCCTGCCAGGCGGTCATCCACATCACCATCATGGCCACGAGCACCGCCACGCGGAAGAAAAGGGGCGACCAGTCCATGGCTGATCACGCAGGGCCAAGGGTGATGTAAATGACGGTGCTATATGTGCCCGCAATCGCCGCCGTGAGATCGGCATCAAGAATTTTGATGGTCAGGCGCGCATTGGGCCCCGTGAGGCTGCAGCTGTTATCAAGTAAATTGCCATGCAACAGGCCGGTGAGCGCGCTGTTATAGCTTAGCTGCGCGCCGTCGGCGCCAAGATTGCCCGCGCCCGCATCGCTCCAGAACGCCTGAAAGGGCAGCGACTGGCTGCCCGATTTCAGATTAAAACTGCCCGCCGATGTCGTGGCCGTGATCTGGTAGCCGCCGATCGGCGTGAGCCCCAGCGCCAGCACGCAGGTGTTGATATAGGTTTTAATGTCGCCGTTACCCAGGCTCCAGTCGGGCGGCGTCATATCCTGCATGCCGGTGAGGCGCAGCGAAATGGCGGCCTGCGCCGGGCCGCTGAAACTCAGGCACAAAAGAAGAATGAGTAACGGGAGCCGCATGAAACACCATCAGTAAGGCGCAACCGTCATGGTCAGCGTGCCGCTATAGGCGCTGTTGCTGCTGGGCGCCGCTTCCATCGCCGCCTGCGTGATCGTCACCACCACGCGCGCGGTATCGTTGGCAAGGCCGCCGCCGCTGCAGTTCGAACTGCTGTTGGTCGCATTCGAAAAACTGGTGGATTGAATGTTGGGCAGCAGCGCCGTGCCGGTATTGCCGATATTGCCCGCGCCGCCCGAATTCCAGGTGACCGAATAGGCAATTAAATCGCTGCCATTGGCCAGGGTGAAGATATTCGCCACGCCGCTCCCCGTTGCCGTTACCTTATAGCTTTGCGTCGAGGAATAGACGCACACATTGCTATAGAGCGTCACGTCACCGTCGCCGATGCTCCAGTTGGGCAGCGTCATGTCGGAGATGTCGCTGATGCGCGCCTGCACCGATTTGGTCACGGTGATCGTGGCGCTGCCCTGCGAACTGGTGGAACTGAGGCTGCCCTGCGTGGCGGCATGGGCATGGCCCGCTACCGACAGGCACAGCGCAATCACCGGCAGGCGTAAGGATAAAGGAATGCGTTTCATAAAATAAAACCCTGTCAATGCAAACCGCGAACGGGCGGTTTTCGCACTTTGGCAGGACAGGCTTAACCGCGGCTTGAATAAAGCCATGCGCGCGTAGGCGCAGAATGCGATTCCAGCGCGCCGTATGCGCGCGCGCAAAACAAAATTAAGCAAGCCGTTGATAAACTGTGAACCCGGACGACCAATCCATGGGGCCGCTTGCCGGCTTTTCTTTCACACCGGTTTCCTTCATGCCCAGCAGCCGCAGTATTTTACTTGTCGAAGACGACCGCACCCACCGCGAGTTTGTCAGCGCCATTCTTGAGAAAATCGGCTGCCGCGTGACGGTTGCCTATGACGGCGAAGACGCGCTGCGCCTTGCCATGCAGTTTGATTTCGATGCCATCCTCATGGATATCGAAATGCCCATTATGAACGGTATTGAAGCGGCAAAGCGCCTGCGCGACATGAAACGCCACCACGATATTGACGATGTGCCCATTATCGCCATCTCCGCCGAGCCCGAAGGCGATGCGCGCAGCGCCTGCGTGGACGCGGGCATGGTTGATTTCATTCCCAAACATATGTGGAAGCCGAAGTGGGAACCCAACATCCGCGAAAAACTCGGGCGCTGGCTTTAGGCTTCGGTTTAATTTCGAAGTATATTATTCAAGGCGCCGTTTACATTTACGTAAAAGCCGCGGCCTAGAATTTATCAAGCGATTCAAGATGGCCGCATCACGGCGCGCATATGCGCCTATGTAAAAACCGAAAAGGCGTCATGCAAATTTCATGCGCCGCGATGCACCGGTTTAAATATGGCTTAGCTGCATCTCGTTATACCAGAGCCCGACGCATTTTTCTTTTGCGATGGAGTGATATATGGCCGATACGCCGAAAATCATACTGACCGCCGATGGCGAACGTCCGCTGGAATCGGATTTGTACAGCGCCGAGCAGCAGGGCGCCGATGCCGAAAACATCGCCGCGACCGGCCACTTAAACATTGGCACCGTCATCGATTACGACGCGCTTGCCGAACGCCGCCAGGGCGGCTCGGCTTCGCCGACGGCGCATAGCCAGCTTGCCGATACCGCGCTTGCGCAGGATCATCCCTTCGTCGCGCCGCCCACGTCCCGCAATACGCCGGACCCGGCGACGACACCGGCGAATTATTCGCAGCACAATTCTTCGTATGCCAATCCGGGCTTTACCTATAACGAAACCGCGCCCCAGGGCGGCAATCAGGTGACCACCACCGGCCAGACGCCGGGGTTCGCTGGCAACCAGGTCGCCGTGAACGGCGCCGATGGCACCAACGGCACGAACGGCACATCCACCTTCTTCTCCACCCAGGAAAATCCCGGCGATGGAAACACATATATTCAGAATAATACGACCAACAACAATACGACGTATAACATCAACCAGAATTATACGCAGAACAACACGTATAACGATAACCACGTCTATGCCCCGCATAACGGCATCAATATCGGCGATGTGACGATTGGCGATATCAATATCGGCATTCCGGGCGGCGGCGGTTCGCCGCTCATCGTGATCGATAACGTTCTCAACAACAACACGGTCATCAGCAGCACGGTCGATAATGTTTTAAATAACGTGCTTAATATCGGCGGTGGCGGCGACGGGGATGGCGGTAATCTGCTCGACCCGCTGGCGGCTATTGTGCACGATGTCACCACGCTGGTGGATAATACCATCACCAACCTGCCCGATACCCTTGGCGGCATTACCCAGGTGGTTGACAATAATCTTCTGCAGCCTGTGCTGAACACGATTGAAGGCACGCTGCAGCCAGTTATCACCACGGTGGATGGCGCTTTGCAGCCGGTCTTGAACACCGTGGAGGGCACCCTCCACCCTGTACTGAACACCGTGGCGGGCAGTCTTCTGCAACCTGTGGCTAATCTGGCGGAAGGCGCGCTGGCGCCGGTATTGCCAACCGTTACCACGGTTCTCGATCAGGCGCTGCACAGCCCCGCCGAACTTCCCGGCACCGTCATCAACACCGTCACGAACACCGTGGGCGGCGTGGTGAATGAAGCCGAAGGTTTGCTGGGCGGCCTTGGCGGCGGCCTGCCGGGCCTGCCCGATGCCAGTTCCCTTGTCGGTGACGTGGTGAGTGAAGTTGAAAACGTGCTGGGTGGCGGCGGCTTGCCGGAGCTGCCCGGTATTCCCGGCCTTCCCGGTCTCCCCGATGCCGGCACGGCGGTGGATAGTGTCATCCACACCGTCGCCGATATCGGCGCGGGCGCCACGCAGGGCGTGGCCGAGACCATCGGCAATATTTTTGCCCAGGCGCAGGCCGTGGGCAGTTCAGTCATTGATAGCATCGCGCAGGCGCCGGACGGGCTTGGCGGTATTACCAATAACGTGCAGCAGGAAGCCGCCGCGCTTATCACCAACCCGGTCGATACGCTCGGCCATGTCGATCAGTTCCTGAGCGGCGTCACCGATACCCCGCAATTGGCCGATGTGCTGGCCCAGATTAATAATCTGCTGGGCGATGCGCCGCAGCCGGTCGATATCGCGGTCCCGCAAATACTGAATATTGGCGGCGGCGATAATAATCTGGCCGATGCGGCGGCGCCGTTGCTGGGTAACCTCAGCACGCCGGCAACCGATAATGACCTGATTGATATCAGCGCGCCGATTTTAGGCAACGATGCGCAGGTCACCGGGCAGGATAACGATCTGATCGATATCAACCTGCCGGTTTTGGGCCATGAAAGCAGCGTGTCGGGTCAGGATAACGACTTTATCCAGCTCGATGTGCTCACGCCGGGTTCCTCCATCGCCAACGCCTCGCAAACCAGCAACGACGTCATTCATGTGGATGCTTCGGTGTTGCCGTCTTTAAGCGGCGCATCGAACGATCTGCTGGTGGTCGGGCTTGATACGCAGCTTGGCATTGAGCCCATCAACATTGCGGTGCCGGCGGATGTCACGCAGGTGACCTCGATCCTCAGCAATCTTGCTGATGCTTCGCAGGTCATCGATACCTCCTCGCTCAGCAATGCGGTGAGCAGCACGGCCAATACCATCCTCAGCGCCCCCGTGACGTTGCCGGAAACTCTGGCGGCTGCCAGCAGCACGGTTGATAACCAGCTTGCCATGCTCACCAGCCCGGTGGCGGGCGGCACGCCGGTGGATACCGGCCATCTGGCCAGCACCGTGGATACCGCGGTCACCGATACCACGGCGGCAGTGAGCGCGGCGGCAACGGCGTTGCCGGCGCCCACGGTTGTTACCAGTACCCTCTCGCATCTCGGCGGTCTTCTGGGCGGGCACCATTAAGGTGCCCGCTTCCAGCGGCGCGTTCCTGTCTTTTCTGGTCGTTTAGTTATCAGGTGTTTTTCAATGTCGTTCTTCCGTCCTCCCAATCTGCGGCTGCTGCTCGCGGCATCGTTAGCCGCGAATCTGCTGGCGCTGGCCCTGCCAATGATGACCATGCAGGTCTACAACCGCATTTTGACCAATCATGCGGAAGATACGCTGCTGGTGCTTTCCTTCGGCGTGATTATTGCGGGCGCGTGCGAATGTATTCTGCGCATCAGCCGCAGCGCGTTGGTCAGCGCCGCGGGCGCGCAGTTCGAACATCAGGCCGCCACCCAGACGCTGGAACATCTGCTCGCCCTGGAACCCCGGGCCTATCAGGATACGCCCCCCGCCATTCTGGCGCAGGATGTCGGCGCCGCGACGCGTCTTAAAGATTATTACGGCGGCCTCATGTCGGCCACGCTGCTCATCGATTTTCCGTTTGTCGCGGTATTTCTCGCGTTCACCATCTATCTGTCGGGCTGGCTGGCGCTGGTGCCGGTGTGCGGCCTGGCTATTTTCGGCCTGCTTTCCGTGCATCAGGGCATGCACATCAAAAAACTCATCGCCCAGCGGGAGACGCAGGATGACCGCTGCGCCAATTTCATCACGCAAAGCCTGCAGGCCGTGCACACCGTCAAAGCCTTATGCCTGGAAGCCGTGACCATCCGCCGGTTTGAAGAAAACCAGCATGAAAGCGGCATCATCAATTACCGTCTGGCGCGCGCCAGCGGGCAGGCGGAAACGCTCAGCTACTCCGCCGCGCAGTTCATGACCATTGCCGTGGTATGCGCGGGCGTGCCCATGGTGATCAGCGGGCATTTCACGGTGGGTACGCTGATTGCCTGCGTGCTTTTGTCCGGCCAAATCATGCAGCCCCTGCAGCGCGCGCTGGCGCTCTGGGTACGCCATCAGGATATTACGCTTGCCAAGGAACGTTTAACCGAACTTCTCAGCCTTAGCCCCCGTCCGCAGATCGCGTTTGAAGAACTCGCGCCCAACCACGGCGCGCTCAAGATGGAAGGCGCGCGGTTTGGCTATGAAGAAACCGCGGTGATCGATGGCGCTACCATGAACATCGCGCCGGGCGACACCATTGTGCTGCGCGGCGGCCCCGGCACCGGCAAAACCACGCTGCTCGAACTCATGGCCGGCATTTACGCGCCCGACCGCGGCCGCATCATGCTGTCGGGCATGGATGTCGCGTCCATTCCCGCGTCTGAGCGCGCGCGGTATATTGCGTATCTGCCCACGCAAGGATTGGTGATGCGCGGCAGCGTCATGGATAATCTCACCGGCTTCGATCCCACGCTGCAGCCGCAGGCCCGCGAGATGGCCGAACTGCTGGGCATTGAGCAGGCGGTGGCCATTTTACCGCTGGGTTACGATACGCAGATGGAAGGCCTGACGGGCGATGCCATTTCGCCCGGCCTCAAGCAGCGCATCGCGATTGCCCG
>JBEHYA010000031.1:0-20392 GCA_048498415.1 Pseudomonadota bacterium | reverse complement strand
CCCCACGCAGGCGGGGATCCGGTTTCTTTTTTTTTCTCTCCACAACCAAACTGGATCCCCGCCTGCGCGGGGATGCCTGCTTGGGTCCGCAATCAGCCAACAAAAAAGCGGGCCCTTTTGAGGGGGCCCGCCTGATTTTGTTAACGCTTTGAATGAAGCGATTAGAACTTCTTCATCCAGCGTACCAGACCCAGCGCATCGTTCACGCCTTGCTGGTGGCCTGCATCCTTGCGGAACAGGGCCGCGGTGGTCACGGATTCACCCAGACCCAGCGGCATCGCGTAGTTGACTTCCATATCCAGTTCGCGGCCCGTCGGAGCCAGACCCTGGGTGATGTAGTCGCTGTAGATGTCGTTGGTCGTCACGCTGCGCGCATAGGGCAGAATGAACGACATGTTACCGCTTTCAGCACGTAAGGGCTGCGAGAAGTTGAACGACAGGGTGTCGTCATCCTGGCCAACGCCCTTGCGTTCGATGCCCATGTTGAACGAGCTCGAGATAATGGTCGAGGCGCTGTTGATCAGCGAGTTGTCCATCAGGCTGGGATCGGTCCAGCCGGCGTAGCCCGCCGCATGCAGCTTGATGTTGTCGCCAAGGTCCAGCTTGGTGCCAACGCCGGTGTACATGGTGGTGGTGCTGTCGCCGAAGCCGAACGCGCCCGAACCCTTGCTGCCAAGGACGCGGTTGCCTTCGAACAGGCTGCCGAGCGAGAAATACGCATCGCTGTCTTTGGCCAGCTTGTAGCCGACTTCGGCCTGCGTACCAAAGTTGCGGGCTTCCATATCGACATCGTCATGGCCGAAGAAGCCGGCGACGCGAACCGTGCCGCCCATCGCTTCGGTCTTGAAGGTCGAGGCATAGCCGTTGCTGGCGAACGCCGCATACGGGTTGCTCAGGCCCTGCTTGGCAATGGCGTTTTCGATCATGGTGCGATCGCTTTCGCTGAAGCCAAGGTTAAGGGACGCAGCATCCTTATAATGCAGCGACGCTTCGGTGTTTTCCGAGAGCTTGTCGGTCATGCTGAACGAACGCAGCTGGTTGAGCGAGCTCGACGTATCGGTCGGGCCATCACCAATCAACTTGCTGTCCTGGTTCGGGGCTTCGAGGATGTAACCAACCTTGACGCTGTCGCCGAAGTTCATTTCGGTGCGGTCTTCGGGGTTGGCGAATTCCGTCATCGTGCGCAGCACGTCCATCTTCTGGGCATAGAGATGGGTCAACTGGCCCATTTCCATCTGGAAGGCGGCATCCTGCGAGTCAAGGAACATGACGTCGTGCTGGCGCAGCGTATCGGCGGCGCCAAGACCAAAGGCTTTACCGAAGCTCATGGTCGAGTTCGAGAGATCGTAACGCGGGCCCACATTGGTATAGCCGGTCACAGAAAGCGTGCTGGCACCCAGCGGACGGGTTGCTTTTTCAAGATCCAGCAAGCCCCAGCCGTACACTTCGTCGTTGCCCGGCGTGCCAAGATCCATGGCCGTCAGGAAAAGACGTTCGCGGATCTGCTGGGCCGTCAGGTTCGGGAAGGCTTGATGCAGGATCGCCACGGCACCCGCAACCTGCGGCGCGGCAAACGAGGTGCCGCTCACGGTTACATAGGTGTTATTCAAACCCGTGGTGAAAATGTTTTCGTCATAGGCCGCCATACACCAGGCCTTGGCCACGCCGCAGCGGTTGGCAAAGACGGAGATGACCGCGTTCTGATCGACGCCCGTGACAGCGATCATGCTGTTGGCAAGCGAGGAGAAGTCGGTCGAGGACAGCACGTTACCCGATTCATCGCGGTAGGCGCCCGAATGCGCATCGGTGATGTTGGCATTCGACGGCTTGATGAACGGCAGGAAGCCCGGGCCCGTGGGGTTCACGGCGATATCCGGCGCGATCTGGTACGAGTTACCGGTCGGCACGACAATCACGCCGCCCGCCGCCGCAAAGCGCATATAGGCGCCGGCTTCTTCAATATCGTATGCCGTGATGATCTGCTGCTGACGGCTCTGGGCGAGCAAGTGATACGCTTCGTCCGGGCCGTAGCTGCCGTTCAGCACATAGGCATGCTGCGCGGTGGCATAATCAATCGCGTTCTTGAACGAACCCACCGACTGGTTGTTCTGGTCGAACACGCGGATGGGAAGGAGTTCAGAGTCAAACGACACGCCGTGCATGCCGATATCGTTGCGGTTCGCCGCGATCACGCCGGCAACTTCCGTGCCGTGTGCGCTGAGCGCGGTGGAAGCCGGCTGGCCCGCCTTGTTGGTCACATAGTCGTAACCGTTGCCCGATGTAACGCGGCCCTGGAATTCCAGGCCGTTCACATCAAGACCGGTATCGAGCAGGGCAATCGTGGTGCCACGGCCGGTATAACCGCGCTGATACGCAATCTTGGCGTGCATCTTATCAAGCGAATACTGCGCGTAATATTCCGGGCAGTCGAAGGTCGGATGGCAATCGCTGGAAGGCTGCGTGGTGCCGCCAAGGACATTGCCGCCAATGAGCGCCGCGGCCGCGCCGCCCGCACCCAGAACGCCAAGACCCGTCCATACCAGATCGCTGCCAATGAACTGCGCCGCGTGCGAGGTCGCCACACGTGCGCCCACGCCGCCCACAGAAGCCATGGTGCTGCTGGTGCTCGCCGCTGCGCCAGCGCCGCCCACGGAAGCCGTGGTGGTCGCCATTTCGCCTGCGGCGGTCGAAGCGCCGCTATACATCATCTGGGGGGCCTGCGTGCTGTAATAGCCGGGCGCCGCCGCCGTACCCGCACCGCCGACCGAAGCCTGCGTGCCATACGCGCCCGTCGCCGCCGGGGCATTGCCCATCATCTGCGGGGCCTGCGTGCCATAGCTGTTGGCGCCAGCACCATAGGTACCAGTCGCGGCGGGGGCATTACCCATCGCCTGCGGCGCTTGCGTACCATACGTGCCATAAGAAGAAGTCGTGCCCGAAGCGCCCGCACCGTAGGTGCCGCCCTGCGGGGCCTGCGTACCATATGTGCCATACGACGTGCCGGCGGTGTTGCCTACCGCGCCCTGCGGAGCCTGGGTGCCATACGTGCCATAAGAAGTGCCCGCGGTGTTGCCAGCCGTGTTACCGGCGGAAGCCTGGGTGCCATAGCTGCCATAACCCTGCGGCGCCTGCGTGCCGTAACCCTGCGGTGCGTAACCTTGCGGGGCCTGCGTACTGTAGGTGGTGGAACCGGGAGCGGTGTAGGTGTTCGATGCGTAATTGTTGTAGCTGGTCGCGGTGCCGGTGTTGCCGATGGGCTGCTGTGCATTGTACGTGCTGCCGGGCGAATAGGTGGTGGAGTAGTTGCCCGAGGCATAGTTGCCATCCCCGTAAACGCGCTGCGTTCCATAAACGCGCGCATCCTGGGCCTGTGCATAAGAAGCGGTCAAAACGAGGGCAATAGCGGTCGAGAGAGATAAAATGCGACGCATAGTCATGGGGCAACCCTATAAAAAATGAGGCAATCTTGGCTTCATACTTTTTTCAAAATTCCGCCGTAGTTACAACTACAAAAAATAGTTTCGGCCCGCGTCGCATGGTTTTTTGGTCGCTACCTGTGACGTATTAATCATTAATCCCGCCTTATTCCGCATAAAGGGCGTGTAAGGATTTCTGGTTAACTCCGCGCGCATCAAAACCAACCATGCGTGAATGCTGGGGATCGCAATCATTTTAACATTCGTGTGCCTGCTTCTTACGCACAGTTGAAACACCCGGCAGGTTTTGCCATGTTGTGCGCGGTTGAATTTAACAGTTGGCATGCTGGGCATAAACGATTCGCCCTCGCCACCCCGCATGAGGCTTGCAGGACTCTTCAGATGTTGCGAAAGGTCATGGGTATGAAACAGCGCCGCCGTTTATTCGAAGGCAAGGCCAAGGTTCTTTTTGAAGGGCCGGAGCCCGGCACAATTGTGCAGTATTTCAAAGACGATGCCAGCGCCTATAACAATAAAAAGCAGGGCGTGATTGAAGGTAAAGGCGTTATAAACAATCGCATTTCCGAGTATCTGATGGTGAAGCTGGGCGAAATCGGCGTGCCTACGCACTTCATCAAGCGCCTTAATATGCGCGAACAACTCATTCGCCAGGTTGAGATTATTCCCATTGAAGTGGTGGTCCGTAACACCGCGGCGGCCTCGCTTGCCAAGCGTTTCGGCATTCCTGAAGGCACGCAGCTGCCGCGCTCGGTCATCGAATTCTATTATAAGTCGGATGAACTGAGCCACCCGATGGTCTCGGACGAGCACATTACGGCCTTTGGCTGGGCCAGCCCGCAGGAACTTGAAGAGATCATGACGATTGCTATTCGCATCAATGATTATCTCTCGGGCCTGTTCTTCGGCATTGGTCTGCGTCTCGTTGATTTCCGCGTCGAATTCGGCCGGCTGATTGAAGGCGATGAAATGCGGATTGTGCTGGCCGATGAAATCAGCCCCGACAATTGCCGCCTGTGGGATGTGAAGACGAACGAGAAGCTGGACAAAGACCGCTTCCGCGAAGATCTTGGCCGCGTGGCCGAAGCCTACCAGGAAGTCGCGCGCCGTTTAGGCGTGCTGGCCGACGCCGGGCCGATTGATAACGGGGTTGGCACCCATATTGTGAAGTAAAGGAAGACTTATGAAAGCGCGCGTTGATGTCACGTTAAAAACCGGCGTTCTGGATCCGCAGGGCAAGGCCATTTACCAGGCCCTGCACCATCTGGGCTACGACCAGGTGCAGGATGTGCGCCAGGGCAAGCTGATCGAGATCGAACTCAAGGAATCCAATAAGGATAAAGCGCTGGAAGGCCTGAACCAGATGGCGCAAAAGCTGCTTGCCAATCAGGTGATTGAAAATTACCGGATAACCTTGCAGGATTAAGCCCTGCCCTCCTCGGATTCTGTCATGACAAAAATTCCGGCCCTTGCCCTCTCCCTCGTGCTGCTGCTTGGCCCGCTTTCCGCCTGCAGCTGGCTGGATGGTTTGTATTCACCCGACACCTCAAACGCGGATCAGCCCAAAACGCGTGACTTCAGCAAATTCCCCTATGAACAGATGGCGCCGGATGCGCCGCCGCCCCCCCGCGCCGAATTCCAGACGCCCCGCCCCACGCCGCCCGATGAATATCTGTGGCGCAAAGGCTATTGGAGCTATGTGGACGGCAAGGGTTTCATCTGGAACGCAGGTTACTGGATGCAAAAGCCCGCCTTCACCGCCGTGTGGCGCGATGACTTCTGGGTGCAGCGCGCCTATGGCTGGGTGTTCACGCCGGGCGCGTGGGAATAAAAGCGATGCGCTTTCTTGCGCTGCTCGCTTTATTATTCGCGCCGCTTCCAGCAATTGCTGAAACACATGTTTACAGTGCCGCCGATGGCGATGCCTCTTCACTTTTAATTCTGGAAGCAGGCGGTTTTGCGCGGGTTTACGGCATGTTCACGCATGGCGTCGCGCGCATTTCCTACGACGACCAGACCAAGATCATGGATAATCTGAAGGTGGCTTATCTGGTCAGCAGCTTTACCTCGTCTTCCAACCTGCTGCGGGCCGACCTGTTTGGCACCAAGCCGTTTCTGGGCGATAAGGAAAATGAAGTCGCCTTCGTCCAAAACGAGCCGGCCCGGTTCGATAACCAGAATGTGAAGCTCAAGGGCGATCTGATCATCAACGGCATGCGCCGGCCCTGCGAAATGGATGCTACTCTTAACAAATTCGGCCGCATCAACCAGAGCACCGATATGCAGAGCGACGGCGCCATGACCGTGGGCCTCAGCCTCCACACCAGTTTTAAACGCAGCGATTACGGGCTTTCCATGACCAAGGAAAACAGCCCTTTTAACGACGAAGCCGTGCTGCTGATGGATATAGTGGCCATTCAATAATTCCCGGATAACGGGTTGAAAAACAGGCCAAAATGCACGATAACATTGGCCATCGGGAGAAGCTTCATGCGCGCATGTGTCATCGTATTTCCAGGCTCTAATTGTGACCGTGACGCCATGGTGGCGCTGGAACAGGTAAGCGGCAAAAAGCCGGACATGGTCTGGCATGCCGATGCCTCCCTGCCCCAGACCGATCTTATTATTTTGCCCGGCGGTTTTTCGTATGGCGATTACCTTCGCACCGGCGCCATGGCCGCCCATTCGCCGATCATGAAAGACGTGGTGGCCGCCGCCAAAAAGGGCGTGCGCGTCATGGGCATCTGCAACGGTTTCCAGATATTATGCGAAACGCAATTGCTGCCCGGCATTCTACTGCGCAACAAAAAACTGAAATTTTTGGGCAAAACGGTTGAAGTAAAAGTTGCCAACAACGACAGCGACTTCACCCGTTCGTACAAGGTTGGCCAGACGCTGCGCATTCCCATTGCGCATGGCGATGGCAATTATTTCGTCGAAGCCGACGGCCTGAAGAAGCTGGAAGACAATAACCAGGTGGCTTTCCGCTATAACGATACGCCCAATGGCGCCATCAACGATATTGCCGGTATCTTCAACGAAAAACGCACCATTATGGGCCTGATGCCCCACCCAGAACGCGCCAACGATCCGCTGATTGGCGGCACGGATGGCCGCGGCATGTTCCAGTCGCTGTTTGAAAGCCTTTCTTAGCAGTCATGCCCGCGAAGGCGGGCATCCACGATAGGCCACATGCCAGACGCTTATTATGTTTACATAATAACTAATCGACCCAATGGCGTCTTATACGTTGGCATGACCAATGATGTCGCACGGCGGATGTCTGAACACAAAAGCAAAGCAGTTGAAGGCTTCAGCAAAAAACATAATCTGAATTGCCTAGTTTATTATGAAGCATATCCAGACCCGAGAAGTGCGATTGAAGCCGAAAAACGCATGAAAAAATGGAACCGGGCATGGAAGATAAAGCGTATTTTGGGCCTAAATCCTGATTGGAAAGATCTAACTTTAACGCTAAATTGCTGAAGTAAACGCCACGTCTTGTGGCTTGTCGTGGATGCCCGCCTTCGCGGGCATGACGTGACAAAAATTTGGAATTAGTGATGCAGACGAATTTGAAAACCAAATCGCAAAATCAAAGCTTCGATATCGCCCAGACCGCCGCTGAACACGGTATGAAGCCCGAAGAAGTTCAGCTGATGCAGGAAGTCTTGGGCCGCGAGCCGTCGCTTTGCGAGCTTGGTATTTTCTCGGCGATGTGGTCGGAGCATTGCTCATATAAATCATCCAAAGTCTGGCTAAAAAAGCTGCCAACCAAAGGCGATGTGGTGATTTGCGGGCCGGGTGAAAACGCGGGCGTGATCGATATTGGTTTGGGCGCGCAGGGCGAAAAGCTGGCGGCTGTCTTCAAGATTGAAAGCCATAACCACCCTTCCTTCATTGAACCCTATCAGGGCGCGGCTACGGGCGTTGGCGGTATTATGCGCGATGTATTCACCATGGGCGCGCGCCCCGTGGCCAATCTAAACGCGCTGCGCTTTGGCGAGATGAAGAACGCGAAGACCAAGCAGCTGGTGGCGGGCGTTGTCGCCGGTATTGGCGGCTACGGCAACTGCATGGGTATTCCCACTGTGGCGGGCGAGATCAATTTCCATGCGAGCTATAACGGCAATTGTTTAGTGAATGCCATGACCGTTGGCGTGGCGCGGCAGGATAAAATTTTCTATGCCAAAGCCGCAGGCGTGGGCAACGCCGTGTGCTATGTGGGCTCTAAAACGGGCCGCGATGGCATCAAGGGCGCCTCCATGAGCAGCGCCGAGTTTAACGAGAACGCCGAAAGCCAGCGCCCCACGGTGCAGGTGGGCGATCCGTTCACCGAAAAACTGCTACTGGAAGCCTGCCTTGAATTGATGGCAACCGATGCGATTGTGGCTATTCAGGATATGGGCGCGGCGGGCCTCACTTCTTCTTCCGTTGAAATGGCCAACAAAGGCGGCATGGGCATTGAGCTGGCGCTGGATGACGTGCCGCAACGCGAAGCTGGCATGAATGCCTACGAGATGATGATCAGCGAAAGCCAGGAACGCATGCTGCTGATCCTCAAACCCGGCAAGGAAGAGATCGCGAAGAAGATTTTCCAGAAGTGGGACCTGGATTGCGTGGTGATCGGCAAGCTCACCGATACCGGCCGTTTGATTGTGCGCCACAAGGGCGCGGTGGAAGCCGATATTTTGCTTGACCCGCTAGTGGAAAAAGCCCCGCAATATAACCGCCCGGTTGAAGCCACGCCCAAGGCCGCTGAAATTCCCGCCAGCCAGTACCCGCTGCCGCAGAACATGAACCTTGGCGCCGCGCTGGAAATTATCATGGGCAGCGCCGATATGTGCTCCAAGCGCTGGGTGATCGAGCAGTATGATAGCACCGTGGGCGCGGATACCGTTTATAGCGGCGGCGATGCTGCTGTAGTGCGTTTGCATGGTACCAGCCGCGGTTTGGCCATGTGCGTGGATTGCACGCCGCGTTATGTGAATGCCGACCCCGTTGAAGGCGGCAAGCAGGCCGTGGCGGAAACCTGGCGTAATTTATCAGCCGTCGGCGCCAAGCCCTTGGCGATCACCGATAATATGAATTTCGGCAATCCGGAAAAGCCGCGCATCATGGGCCAGTTTGCCGGCGCCGTGGAAGGCATTGGCGCGGCGTGTGTGGCACTCAACTACCCGGTCGTCTCCGGCAATGTGAGCCTGTACAACGAAACCAAAGGCGAAGCCATTCTCCCCGCCCCGGTCATTGGCGGCGTGGGTATTGTGGAAGATGTGAAAAAAATCGCCAAGCTGCACAACGCGAAGGCCGGTGATTTGCTGGCCGTGATCGGCGAGACCAAAGGCCACATTGGCCAGTCGCTCTATCTGCGCGAAGTGCATGGCGTGGAAGCGGGCTCAGCGCCTGCCGTTGATTTATCGCTAGAAAAGAAGCACGGCGACTTTGTGCGCAATGCCATTCACGCCGGCGATCTGGATTGCGCGCATGATGTGTCGGATGGCGGCTTGCTCTCCGCCATCGCCGAACTCTGCTTCGCGGCAAAGTCGGGCGTGGAACTCGATGCCAAGCTGGGCGATGCCCCCGCTTTCTGGTTCGGCGAAGATCAGGGCCGTTACGTGCTGGCCGCGCATTCCGAAGCGCAGCTTTCCAAGCTGGAAGCCGCCGCCAAAGCCGCCGGTCTTAGCTTTACGCGCCTCGGCCGCCTGAACGGCGCGGAATTGAAACTGGGCACAAATGCCCTAACTAGCTTGGCGCGGCTTTCTGAAAAGCACGCCGCGACGCTCACTACTTACATGGAATCATAATTACTAGTCATGCCGGCGAAGGCCGGCATCCACGAAAAGCCTCATGCCGGATTCCTATTATGTTTACATAATTACGAACCGTCCGAATGGCACACTTTATGTGGGCATGACAAACAATATTGCTCGCCGCATGTTTGAGCACAAAAGCAAAGCCATCGAAGGTTTTAGTAAAAAATATGATTTAAACCTGCTTGCTTACTATGAAGTCTATCCTGACCCAGAAAGCGCGATTGTTGCTGAAAAACGTATGAAAGAGTGGAAACGCGCTTGGAAAGTGGGCCGAATTTTATCTACAAATCCCGATTGGAAAGATTTGAGTTTGACGCTAAATAACTAGCTGGTTGAAAGATTAACGTGGATGCCGGCCTTCGCCGGCATGACAGTGAGTTACCCATGGCGATGGAAGCCGGTGAGATTGAAGAATTGCTGCGTGCCGGCCTGCCCGGCGCGAAGGTAAAGATCGAAGACCTGCGCGGCGACGGCAACCATTACGCCGCCTATATTGAAAGCCGCCAGTTCACCGGCAAATCGCGCGTGCAGCAGCACCAGATGGTCTATGCCGCCCTGCAGGGCAAAATGGGCCGCGAGCTGCACGCGTTGCAACTGCACACGTCGGTACCGGAGCA
This sequence comes from Pseudomonadota bacterium, assembly GCA_048498415.1. Taxonomy (GTDB): domain Bacteria; phylum Pseudomonadota; class Alphaproteobacteria; order UBA9219; family RGZA01; genus JBEHYA01. Next base: position 10,528 of record JBEHYA010000031.1, on the reverse strand, counting down.
ATAAAAACATGCTGTCATCCCCGCGAAGGCGGGGATCCACGGCAGGCCACACAGGATGATTTTGGTTTAATGACCTATCGTGGATGCCCGCCTTCGCGGGCATGACTAAGAAAGAGGAGAGAGAGTATGTCCGCCAATGAACGCATTGCCAAACAGATCGCTGATAACGATGTGGTGCTGTATATGAAAGGCACGCCGGATTTTCCGCAATGCGGGTTTTCATCCGCTGTCGTGCAGGTGCTGCGCCATATGGGCGTGAACTTTGAAGGCGTGAATATTCTGGAAGACGCGGAACTGCGTCAGGGAATCAAGGATTTTAGCAACTGGCCCACCCTGCCCCAGTTATATGTGAAGGGCGAATTCGTGGGCGGCTGCGATATCGTGCGCGAGATGTTTCAATCCGGCGAATTGAAGCAATTATTTACCGAAAAGAAAGTCGCGCAAAACGGCGCCGCCGCATAAGCGCATAAAAAGCGGCATACAATTCACAGATAAATCTGCGCATTAACAAAAGATGAAGGGCTTTCCGGGACGATTGGAAAGCCCTTATTTTTCCTGCGCTAATTGCATGTTGCCTTTTTCCATAAATAAAATGGAAAGGATTTAACCACAGGAAAATCGCGGAAACGTCCCGAATTGCTTGGCATTTGAAACATTATTAATCCCACTTTAAACACATTAATTAATACTCACCCTATCACGTTAGTTGTATTTCGATTTGTTGTTTCAAAAACGTATTAGGGAGAGAGATTATGAAGAAGATTCTTGCGATTGCGACGCTGACTTTAAGCGTTATCAGCGGTGCGGCCATGGCCGATACCCGCGGTGATTACATCAGCAACCCGGAAATGTATGGTGCGCTGTCGGTTCAGCGCGGCCTGCCGAATGGCCAGGTTGTGAGCTTTGATATTCCTGTTCATGGCAGCCTGCTGGCCCCCACGGGTGCCCGTACGGTGGCTGCGAACGGCCACGTCTATGCGACCTCGATTGGCTATCTGGCCCGTCCGATTTCGTCGCTGACGACCCCGCTTGGCATGACGGCGACGCCCTACGCGCGCTAATTGCCTAACGTGAATAAGACCCTGGAGTACGTTTTTTGAAACGACGGCTAAAAACGTAAGTGAATACGAGGGGCGGCTGGGGAAGCCGCCCCTCAATTTTTTTAAGTGATTTTGGGTGGTTGTTTATTTCAACAACGAGTGGAGATAAAGATGCCTGATTATAACAAACTTATTAATCCCGAAGATGTTGCATATCTTGCCGTCAAAAAAGCGATCGAACAAGATGCGCCTCCTACTTCTGGCCCATCCACGGACATTGTGCAGCCCACCAGCTCCTTGACCAGCTTCGGCAAAAGAGTGCTGGCCCGATTAGGTCTTTAGTCCGGCTCTCTAATACCCGCAGCGCCTACCGAATAAAAAAAGACCCCCGCCAGATTGCTCTGGCGGGGGTTAGAATTTGTGACCCTGGAGGTACGACGGTTAGGTCACAAAGTAGAAACGAAGAGAAGACGTACTTAGATAAAACTGTTGATTAGCGGTTGTAGTAGCTGTTGCCGCCGCCGTAACCCACCGGGCGAGCCTGGGGAGCAACTTCCATCGGCTGGGCCTGCGCCACGCTGGCGCCGCGGCCGGCCATGATATTCGGAACAACGGCAGCCAATTCTTCCACGGTCATCGCAAAGCCAACACCAGATGAAGTGCTGGAGGGCGAGAGAATAGCGGTGTTCATACCAATCAGGCAGCCATGCTGGTCGATCAGCGGGCCACCCGAATTGCCGGGGTTCAGCGCTGCATCGGTCTGCACCAGGTTCGCCAGTTTGCGGCGTTCCGTGGTTTCAATGCTGCGATTCAAGCCAGAGACAATACCGCGCGACAGGCTGATGCCAACGCCATACGGATTACCAATCGCGAATACCGGCTCGCCTACGCGCAGGCGCTGGCTGGAGCCCTTGCCCATCACGCGGCTTTGTACAGGCACGCGAAGCACGGCGATATCGTAATTCGCATCAATGCCAACCAGCTGCGGCTGAACGCGCTGGCCGTTCTGGAGAACCACCACCGGGTTCTGGCCCAGCACGTGAACGTTGGTGACGATGGTGCCCGACTGGTCCCAGAAGAAACCGGAACCATACAGTTCGCTGCCCATCTTGCTCGATTCGATGGCCACAACGGCGGGTGAAGAATTCGCAAAGATTTCCGTGGCGTCGGCCTGACCTGCGCCGCACACCTGCGCGCTGGCCGGATTGCTACCCAGAACAAAAAGGGTAACCAGACTTGCAATTGTCGCTTTGAAATGACCGTTCTTCATTTAACTCTCCACCATGCCGTCGTCGTTTTTATTTAAATCAAATTGTAGGGAAATCCTATCTCATTCTCAGTGAAACTATCAACGGCGTATTTACTTTCGTAATCGTTCCTACATTGGTTAAATATAAGATTTTACTACGTTTTTCTGGCAGCAAAACGAGGCAGCGTTAACCAGTAAGGGCCTTGATATACCGCAATATGCCCACATTTTAACCCCAGATTAATCAACATCCCGTACGAATATAAGACTGGGATAAATAATGAAAGAAGATGCAAAAATGTCAGCCAAGAAACCACAGAACATAAAAAGAACAGTCGACATCGACCCCATCTGGCAGCGCTTCGCCAATTCCGCCTCGGGTCACTTCCAGGCGCTGGTGCGACTCTCGGGCGATTACCGCCCCGATTACATGAAGATCGGTGAATCCTTCACGCCCGGTGTGATGAAGGCCGAGCTGCCGGCCGGCGCCCTCGCCCGGCTTGCTTCAGATGAACGCGTGCTCAGCGTTGAGCTCCGCGAATTTATCGGCGCTTAAATCTTTTAAGCCCCTCCCTCCGGGAGGGGTTGGGGAGGGAAATCTCTCCCTTATGCGAATTCTCTAATTGATAGGATTGCCCGCTCCTGGCCCCGCCCGAAGGGAGGGGTAAAAGTAGTTGCGAGCTATTCTTATCTCTGTTTCGCCACACTTGAAATAGTCGGACTGCAGTAACACAATGCCCGAAATTTCTTCCCTGAAATTTCGTTAGGTATCTATGTTCGATTATTCCAACGCGGCTTCTTCCTACATCGCCGGCCTGAAAAACGAAGGGCGTTACCGCCACTTCGCGAAGCTGCGCCGTATCGCGGGTGAATTTCCCAAAGCCGAAATGCAGATGCCGGATGGCACGATCAAAACCGTCACTATCTGGTGCGGTAATGATTATCTCGGCATGGGCCAGCACCCGGCCATTCTGGCTGCGACTGAAGAAGCGCTGCGGAGCAGCGGCAGTGGCGCCGGCGGCACGCGCAATATTGCGGGCACATCTGTTTATCACCACGCGCTGGAAGAAAGCCTGGCCGACCTGCACGGCAAAGACGCCGCGCTGCTGTTTACCAGCGGTTTCGTGGCCAATGAAGGCGCATTAAGCGCGCTTGGCACCATCTATCCCAACGCCATTATTTTATCGGATGCGCATAATCATGCGTCCATGATCGCCGGCATTCGCCATTCGGGTTTGGAAAAGAAAATCTTCCGCCACAACGATCTCGCGCATCTGCGCGAATTGCTGGCGGCCGAACCCGCCGACCGGCCCAAAATCATCGCGTTTGAATCCGTCTACTCCATGGATGGGGATATCGCGCCGATTGAAAAAATCATTGAGCTCGCCGAACGCTTCGGCGCCATGACGTATCTGGACGAAGTCCACGCGGTTGGCCTTTACGGCAAACGCGGCGGCGGCGTGGCGGATGAACAAGGTTTGATGCCGCGCCTTACCCTTATTCAGGGCACGCTTGGCAAAGCCTTTGGCGTGATGGGCGGGTATATTGCAGGCGATAGCCAGATCATCGATGCGGTGCGTTCGGCGGCGGCGGGTTTCATCTTCACCACCTCCCTGCCCCCGGCGCTGTGCGCGGGTGCCAAAGCTAGCGTAGATTACCTGAAAAATTCGCCCTTCGAACGGCAGCGCCTGCATAACAATGTGAAGCTGCTCAAGAAGCACCTGCGCGCAACGGAACTGCCGTGGGTAGATGCCGCCAGCCATATCGTGCCTTTAATTGTAGGCGAAGCCAATTGCTGCCGCCGCGTGACGGATATGTTGCTGGAACATTATGGGATATACGTGCAACCCATCAATTATCCCACCGTACCCAAAGGCACGGAACGCCTGCGCCTGACGGTAAGCGCCGCGCATACGGAAGCCGATATTAGTTATTTAGTTCAAAGTTTGGAGCAACTGTGGGCGCGGGCACACGAGATGGGCGTGATGCACGTGGCTTGAAGCCCAGCGTGCGGATTTCCGTGCCGGCATAGAACATGTTGACGCCCGTGGCGTGCGAAATCAGATATTCCAGGCTCCTGTGACTTGCATGTGGATGCGCGATCACCACATTATCCGCAATACCTAAAGCGCGTTTTACCGCTTCCTTCAGATCAGGATGCTTCACATACATTTTTTCAAGTAATTCGGTATTCAACGCGCGGCGCGGATCTTCCGCCGGCAATAATCCATTTTTAAGCGCCACCACGATTGCAGAATCAAATTTTATAAGCTCCGGCGTGTCGGCAAGAACAATCTCGACCGCGCGGACATACTGCCCATGGTTATCTTCAAACCGCGGCTCCTCTGCCGTTAAGCGGCGCAGCACCGTTTCAATCACGCCTTCGCGGCTATCGGGATGGTAATACAGGGTGGCGAGAATGCTGGGAAAGTGTTCCGCCGCGCGAATGGCTTCAAGCAGCTCGTCATCCGTCAGCATAGTAGGCAAAACGATGGGCTTAACGTCCGTGATTTCCGATTTGGCTTTTACGGCCGGGATCAATGGCCTGAAATCGCTTTGCGGCGTAGCGGGCTGGGCGGCGCCCATATTCCTGATTTTCGAATTTTGCTGCTCCAGCGTCCACGCACGATACAAATCACGTGCCGGCTGGTCTTTTACAAATTCATACGCGATTTTCAGCCGCGCTAAAAAGGCATCGGGCTTGTTTTTTTCTTCATCCGCCTCGCGAGCTTCTTCCGATGTCCCAAAATGGTGAATATCGGCAATGCGCGCGTGTTCCGCTTCCTGCAATTCTTTATACAGCCTCGCGACAAACTCATCGCGCATGGCATAGCTGCTACGTTCATTGCTCTTGTTCACTTCCTCATACGAAGTGCCAAGCAGGACATAGCAATCATCCGGCGGATGATAGCCCCATGGAATATATTGGCTGGCTACTTTCATAGGCGCTAATTTACTCGATAACTCAGCAACTAATGACAAAAAACGGGCCCAAAAAGGCCCGTTTCCTGTATTCCAGCAATGGTAACCCGGTTAACGTGAATAGAATTCGATCACGAGCGCGGGTTCCATCTGCACGGGGTACGGCACTTCGGCCATGGCCGGAATGCGGGTGAACGTGCCCTTCATATCCTTGTGATCCACCGTGTAGAAATCCGGCAGCTCGCGTTCCTGGCTTTGGCTGGCTTCAAGCACAACGGCCATCTGCTTGGCTTTATCGCGCAGCGAAATTTCATCGCCCTGACGCAGCATGTAGCTGGCAATGTTGACGCGCTTGCCGTTCACCTTCACGTGGCCGTGATTGATGAGCTGACGGGCGGCAAACGGGCTGGCCGCAAACTTCATGCGATACACAACGGTATCAAGACGCGATTCCAGCAGGCGGATTAAATGTTCGGAGCTGTCGCCGCGGCGGCGAATAGCTTCATGGTAATAGCGGCGGAACTGGCGTTCGCCGATATTGCCGTAATAGCCCTTCAGGCGCTGCTTGGCCATTAATTGCTGGCCGAAGTCGGAAAGCTTGTTGCGGCGCTGGCCATGCTGGCCGGGGCGGTAGTCGCGCTTGTTCAGCGGGCTTTTGGCACGGCCCCAGTGGTTGCAGCCATGGCGGCGGTTCAGTTTAAATTTGGCGTTCTCGCGCTTACTCATAGGTTTCGTCCTTGTTTTTGTTTGTTCAACTGTCCCAATAGGCCCTCCCGGACAAACGCCGGAGCCAGGATATCGCTATCCACATTCTCGGGAATGGCCGCAATCTAAGGATTTTCGGGGCTTTGTCAAACCCTACATTTAAGGCCTCATCCCCGCGAAAGCGGGAATCCATGGGGCCAAAAGCCGGCTATTGGAGGCATGGATTCCCGCTTTCGCAGGAATGAGGCGTTGTTTTTGGCCTTAAAACCCCAATTTGCCCATATCCCACAGAATTTTGCGGGCTTGGGGGGTGTATTGGCCGGCTTCATCGTGCAAAACGAGGGGTTCGACCTCGGTTTCCGCCTCTACCCCGGCATTTTTTGCCCAGATAATCACCCTTTTCGGCTTTTGACCCATACGCGGCAGGATTTGGCATAGTTGCACCGCGTTGAAATGGCTCTTCAACTGCGAAATTAAGTTTTGCCGTGCATCCGCCGGAAATATCAGGAAAAACCCGCCTTCGGGTTTCAGATAACGATGCGCGCAGGCCACCCAATCAGCCAGCTGGCCATCGGTGGCATTGGCGCGGCTTTTACCAAGATCGGGGGATGGCGAATAGCTATCCGCCTCAAAAAATGGGGGGTTGGCGACCACAAAATCATAGCTGGCCGGCTTTAAAAGGCGCGGCGGCTTGCGCACATCGCCGAAATGCAGGTCAATATATTGCGTCCACTGATTACGCGCGACCGACTTCTGCGCGAGTTCCAGATAGGTGGTGTTGGTATCAATGCCGGTGATCAGGATTTTATTCACCCGCGCCTGCAGGCACAGGCTAATGGCGCCGGTGCCCACACCAAGATCAAGCACATGCTGCCCCGCCTCGACCGGCACGGATGCCGCCAGCAGCACAGGATCAATCGCCACGCGGTAGCCTTCCGCCGGCTGATAGATCACCACGCGCTTATTCAGAAGCCTGTCTTCGGTAATATCCATATATAATTGGTTATTATAGCCTTTTGTTGCGCCATGGAAGGGCTTATATTTGTGGCTCTTATGGCTTCCGTTATTCCCCTCGAACTTCGCCGCAACGGCGCTTCCGCCCTCGAGAGCCTCACGGCTCTGGTGCAGGATGATTTGCGCAACGTCAACGACGTGATCATGCAGCGCATGCAATCGCCGGTGCAGCTTATTCCCCAACTCGCCGGCCATCTGATTGCCGCCGGCGGCAAACGCCTGCGCCCGGTGCTTACGCTGGCGGCAGCCAAGCTGTGCGGTTATGAAGGCACGCGCCATTGCAAGCTGGCGGCCTGCGTTGAATTCATTCATACCGCCACGCTGCTGCATGATGATGTGGTGGATGACAGCTCGATGCGCCGGGGCGAACAAAGCGCCAATATTCTGTTCGGCAATAAGCCGACCGTGCTGGTGGGTGATTTCTTATTCAGCCGCGCCTTTCAGGTGATGGTGGAAGATGGCTCGCTGGATGTCTTGCGCATCCTCTCCAACGCTTCCGCCGTGATTGCAGAAGGCGAAGTGCTGCAGCTCACCACCACCAACGATGTACGCACGAGCGAACAGGCTTATTTAGAAGTCATCCGCGCCAAAACCGCCGAGTTATTCGCCGCCGCCTGCCGCATTGGCGCGGTTGTGGCCGAACGCCCGGCGCCGGAAGAAGAAGCGCTTCGCACCTACGGCCTGAATTTGGGCCTCGCCTTCCAGATTATCGACGACGTGCTGGATTATTCGGCTGAGCAAGCGCGGCTTGGCAAGCGCATCGGCGATGATTTCCGCGAAGGCAAGATCACCCTGCCCGTTATTCTCGCCTACAACCGCGGCGGCGAGACCGAACGCTATTTCTGGCGCCGCACGCTGGAAGAGCTTGATCAGCACGACGGCGATCTGGAAAAAGCCATTGAGCTGCTGGGCCGCAGCAATGCCTTACGCGATGCCGTGGACCGCGCCCGCCATTATGGCGCCATTGCCCGCGATGCGCTGGGCCTGTTCAAAGAACACGCCATCAAAACCGCGTTATTAAACGTGGTCGATTTTACCTTGGAACGTGAATATTGATTTAAAAATGCTTCTTGGCAAAAGCTCTGCCAGAACCTGATTTTAGATATTTTTCAAATTCTATTGCCGTTTGCGCCTCACTAAACGCCACATAGACTTCGAGATTCCACGGCTTAAATTTATTCGTGTGTTTTGATTCACCAGCGTTGTGTTCTTTGAGACGACTTTTTAAATCGTCTGTGCGGCCCGTATATTTTTCATCAGGGAACTTCTGACTGCGCAGAACATAAACATAGTGCATGCTGATATAGCCCGCCTTCGCTGAAGCTACGGCGGGCAGCCTTCACATTTGTTTTCTTCGGCTGGCCTGCCAGCCGAAGCTGCTTTTGCAGCGAAGGCTGGTCGGAGTGAAAGGATTCGAACCTTCGGCCTTTGCGTCCCGAACGCAACGCTCTACCAGGCTGAGCTACACTCCGAACGGGGGTTTTATAGCCATATTACAGGGTTTTTGCAATTGCTGCTTTTCGCCCTGAAAATCAGCCATTCGTGCTTTTCCTGGCGGGCCGGCGACCCGCAGGTTCGCCGGGGCGGTCGGGAATAGCGGCCATCAGCATCGCCTCATATACCTGCTGGCTAAGCGCAACTATATCAAACGTGCTTTCGTCAGCCTTTCTCAAAGCCTGCGCGGTAATAATTTTCTGCTCAACCGCGCGCATGAACATGAAGAAAACCTTCACATCCTTGCCGGCGATATCATGATAGAGATGTTTAAAATCCTGCCCGCGGAGATCGGTCGTTCCCAGATCCATCAAAATACCGATTCCGAATACCCGGTTTCCGGCACGCACGGCGGCGGCGCGGCTTAATTCAAGAATATCATTTCTGATATTTTCATCACCGTCCGATACGTAATCGAGATATGCTTGGCCAAAATTCCGGTCGCCTGCCATGAGCGCGTAAAAAGCCCGGTGTTCCTCCGGGTGATCCCGCAAGATTTCCATAAATTCTTTAAGCCGTTTGGGCGAATAATCCGCGGACATTCACTATCTTTCGCTATTTAATAGTCAGGGTTTCGAATTTATAGCATATTGGCAGTTCGATATTACTTTCCTCATCCTGCTTGGTTAACGCCGATGGAATCCGCCACCACCCTCTCCTGGATCATCTTTTTCGCTGTGGTCATAACGCTGCTGGCGCTGGATCTCTTCTTGTTCAACAAGGGCCCCAAGGAGCCAAGCTTTGCCGCCAGCCTGCGGTTTACCCTGTTCTATATCGCCATTTCCGTCTTTTTTGGTGCGGGCATCTGGCACCATATGGGTGCCGACCATGGCATGGAATTTTTCACCGGCTATGCGATGGAGCTGAGCCTATCGCTCGATAACATCTTCGTGATCTCGATGATTTTCGGCGCCATGCAGGTGCCGGCGGCCTACCAGCACCGCGTACTGTTCTGGGGCGTGTTAGGCGTGCTGGTGCTACGCGGTATTCTGATTGGTGTGGGCGCAGCGCTGGTTGCCAAATTCGCGATTGTGATGGCGCTGTTCGGCCTGTTCCTGGTGGTGACCGGCATTCGCATGCTGTTTGCCGGCGATGAAGAGACCGATATTAAAGACAACAAGCTATTGAACTGGATGCGCGGGCACTTACGCATCACCCCTGATTTTGAAGGCCAGAAGTTCTTCCTGTCCCTGCCCCACCCTACCAAACCTGACCAAAAAGCATTATGGGTTACGCCGCTTTTCATCACGCTGGTGCTGGTTGAAATGGCCGATCTGATTTTCGCCGTGGATTCCGTGCCCGCGATTTTTGGCGTGACCACCGAGCCCTATATTGTTTACACCAGCAATATCTTCGCCATTTTGGGGCTGCGGTCGCTGTACTTCACTCTGCAAAGCATGGTGGGGCGGTTTCATTACCTTAGCCACGCGCTATCGCTGGTTTTAATTTTTGTGGGTATCAAAATTATCTACGAACATTTCAGCCATGACCATGTGCCAACGGTACTAAGCCTTGGCATGGTGCTGGGGTTAATAGCGGCGGGTGTTGTGGTCTCGCTTGTACTGCCTAAAAAGGCGGAGACGCCGAAGGCTTAGTGCAGGCCTTCCATCAGCTTCTGGTTGACGGCAATCAGGCCCGATAAATTCTGCGCGCCCCCGGCGGCGACCACCACGCTTTCGCGTTCCACCCATTCGGCCAGCGCTAAACACTGCTTGCGCACATGTTCGGGCAGATCATTGGCGCCCTGCGTCATATAGAGGCGCAGGCGCGACCAGAATTGCTGGTTCTGCGTCACGGCTTCCGTGAGCAGCTTGGCGTTTTTAAGATCTTTCTGCGCTTCCATGAGATGCGCATTGATCGTGCCCAGTTGGCGGTAATCCTGCATTCGTTGCGTCTCCACCTTGCCTTGGGTTTGCTGATAATCCTTGATGCTCATGATGTGCTCAGGGGTTCTCTCAGGTGAACAGCGAGAAATATTTGGCGGCCGGCGCCTGCGAAATATTGGCGCTGGTCTCGCTCAGTTGCTGGGCCACGCGCGTGGCAAGCTCGCGCGCCTGCTCGCTGTTCGCGATATCGCCGAACCGGTCGGCGGGGATGACCTTTA
>JBEHYA010000030.1:0-20669 GCA_048498415.1 Pseudomonadota bacterium | reverse complement strand
TCATGGAGCATGATTAAACTAGCCGTATGCCCCGGCGAAAGCCGGGGCCCATGGTTCTATAATACACATGCCGATAGATGGGCCCCGTTTTTCAACGGGGCATACATACATGTTCTACGAAAACAAAACCGAAAAGCTGATCACCCATGAAAAATGGGTGGCGCGGGTGTGGCGGGCGGTGCGGCTGGCGGGTGTTGTGGTGGGTGTTTCGCTCGCCATCGGCATGGTCGGCTACCACATGCTGGGCGGCCTCAATTGGGTCGATGCGTTTCTGGAAGCGGCCATGATTTTAGGCGGCATGGGCGCGGTCGCCCCCATGACCAACGATGCGGTAAAAATTTTCGCCGGCATTTATTCGCTGTATTGCGGTTTTGCGGTGCTGTCCACGTATGGCATCATCATCGCGCCGTTTCTGCACCGGCTGCTGCATAAATTTCATGTGCCGGAAAAATAATCAGCCGGCTTTCACAACCCGGTTACGGCCTTCGCGTTTTGCTTTGTAAAGTGCCTGATCGGCCGCAGCCAGCAGCGCATCCAGCTGCGCGCCGGGGCCGGCGCCCACATACCCGAACGAGCCCGAAAGTTCCAACGGCGTGCCATCCGGCGCTTTGACTTCCATACGCGTCAACGCCACGCGTAAACGTTCTAAAACATTCACCGCCGCTTCCGCATCCAGGCCTTTAAAAATCACCAGAAATTCTTCGCCGCCCATGCGGTACGCATCATCATAGGTGCGGATATGGCGCAGCAAACAGTTGCTGGCGGCAACCAGCACGCGGTCGCCCGTATCGTGGCCGTAGCTGTCATTCACCTGCTTGAAATGGTCGAGATCCAGCACCGCCACGGTAAAGGGCGTGCCCGAATTTTTCATGCGCGTGACTTCGCGGTTGAAATCTTCCTGCAGGCCATTGCGCGTGCGGAGACCCGTGAGTGCATCAAGGCCGGCTGCCGCTTCCGAATACGCACGTTCCATGCGGCGGATGGCGGTAATGAATTCATCGAAGCGCGTTAAAACTTTTTCGTAATCATCCATCGCCAGCGCTTCGTCTTCCGGCGTTTTCATCAAAACCAGACGCGCACTCGTGTGCAGCTGGTCGTGCAATTCGCCCAAACGCTTCACCAGCGGGCCCTGATTTTCCAGCGCTTTGCCGTCGCTTTCCACCCATCGCAAAAAAGCACCCGGCTGCTGCAGGGCGGCCGCGCGCGCGGCACGTTCCGGCCCGCCGTAAAACGCGGCCTGATGCCAGCTTGAAAGCCATGCAATGTGTTCATCGACAACTTTGCCAAGGCCTTGCACGAGGCGGGTATGCGCATCCATGAGCGGAAATCCTGCGGGGAAAAGTTAGAATGGAGAACTTATGAAAGCTGCCCTTATCCTAGCCCCCTAAGGTTACCCAGTGTTTAACGGCACTTTTGCGATAAGCAATTGAAAGATATTGGCTTTTTGCGCCTCACCGCGGCCACAACCGGGCCTTAGGCTGAGTGATCCAAAGACGGAAACCTTACGTATTACCTTGTACGGCGCAATGCCATTTGGGTTGCGCCATCCCGCTTATCGCTTCCTTGAAGGATAGGAGAATAAAATGACTCACCGCGACGATACCCTCACCCAAGCCGACAACCTCCGCTTCATCCGCACCGCCATGAAGGCGCCGATGCTGGAGCGTGACGACGAACGCAACCTGGCGATTGCCTGGCGCGAACGGCAGGATGAAAAAGCTTTACATAAACTCATCAAATCCCACGCACGTCTTGTGGTGGCGCTGGCCACGCGCTTCCGCTTTTATGGTCTGCCCATCGGCGACCTGATCCAGGAAGGCCATATTGGCCTGTTGCAAGCCGCCAACCGGTTTGAAACCGACCGCGACGTGCGCTTCTCCACCTACGCCGCCTGGTGGATCCGCGCCAGCATTCAGGATTACGTGCTGCGCAACTGGTCGATTGTGCGCACCGGCACCACGGCCTCACAAAAAGCGTTGTTCTTCAACCTTCGCCGCCTGCGTGCGAAAATTGAAGGCAAGGCGCATGCCGAAGGCCGGCTGGATCAGGTGAATTTGTCCTACGATATGCAGGATGAAATCGCGCGTGCGCTCAAAGTCAAAGTCGCCGATGTGGCGCGGATGGATCAGCGCCTCTCGGGCCACGACCAGTCGCTGCACGCCCCCCTGCACGAAGACGGCACGGAAGACTGGCAGGACCGGCTGGTGGATGAAACCCCCAACCCCGAAGAATGGGCGATGCAGAAGCTGGATGGCGCAACCCGCGCCGGCTGGCTGGAAGATGCGCTGGGCACCTTGGATGCGCGCGAGAAAACCATCATCGCCGCACGCCATTTGCAGGATAACGGCGCCACCCTCGATGAACTGGGCGGCAAGCTGCATATCAGCAAAGAACGCGTGCGCCAGCTCGAAGCGAGAGCTTTGGCGAAACTCCGCAAACACCTTGCGCCGCATCAAGACAACGCGGCGGCGTAAAAGCGCTGTTCTTACCACCTCATCCCCGCGAAAGCGGGGATCCAGCTAAAGCTGCGTCTGCAGCGGAATATATTTGTGCGCCGACGCGCACAAAGTCCTGGATTCCCGCTTTCGCGGGAATGAGGTGAAAGAGCCGACTCGCCGCACCCTCTTGGCCCACGCGGTGATTTCCTCAATACTTCCATCCATGGCCATCATGGATCTCACCAACGTTGCGCAAGACCCGCTCGCGAAAGCCAGTCCTTTCGTGCGCGTGGAAGGGCGGCATGGCAGCTTCATGGTCAACCGGCATGATCTCTATGTCGGTTCTTCGCTGATTTATTACGGCGAATATTGCGAGATGGAATGGCAGTTCTTCCGCCGCTTCATTGCGCTGGGCATGGATGTGGTGGATGCCGGCGCCAATCAGGGCTCGCTGGCTGTTCCCATGGCCAAACACGTGGGCGATACCGGCAATGTCTATGCGTTCGAGCCGCAGCCCGCCCTCTTCATGTGCCTGCAGGCCGCCAAGGAATACAACCACCTGCCGCAGCTCCACCCCATTCAGATGGGCCTCGGCGATGCGGAAGGCGAGATGGAAACCGCGCTGCCCGATTACAATAGCTTCGATAGCTTCGGCAGCCTGTCGCTGCTTAAACCCGGCACCGGCCTGAAAGTTGGCATTACGACACTCGATAAAATTCTGGCGGGCACGCGCATCGGCTTCATGAAGATTGATATCGAAGGGATGGAGATCCACGCCCTCAAAGGTGCCACGGAAATTTTGAAGCAGCGCCCGGTACTCTATATCGAGAACGATAAGCGCGAGCGCTCCAGTGGTTTGCTGCAAATGCTGTTCGATATGAATTACAAAATCTGGTGGCACACCACGCCGATGTATAATGCCAACAACTTCCGCCACAATGCGGAAAATATTTACAGCGTGATCAGCAACATCAACATCATCTGCCTGCCCGCCGAGCGCGCGCATTTGCATCGCATGATCCCGGCTTCCCTCATCCCCGTGAACAGCGCGGAAGACAGCCTGTATGTCCCCGAAGGCATCATCCCCAGCCCCGCCGATGATGTAACGGGGATTTAGGCCCGGTTTCGTTCATTCTTGCAATTAAGAACGACTTGCAATAACATCCGCCAATCCCTACCAAATAAGGAATTGGCCATCATGTTCTCCCGCGTCTCTGTTACCGCCGCCCTGCTTGCCGCCCTCACCCTGCCCTTGGCGGGAAACGCCCATGCGGAAGGTTACACGCTTAAAAATCTGGCCGCCAACCAGCAGATCTATGCGCCGGAAATTCTCGATGCGCATATGAAGAACGCATGGGGCATGGCCATCCGCCCCAAAGGCAAGGGCGGCCATTTCTGGATCAACAACACCGATGACGGCACCGTGAGCACGTATGTGGGCGATGTGGGCGGAAAAGCGCTTTATCAGGATGGCCTGAAGTTCGTGACCATCAGCGCGGCGCCGGGCGCCAAGGAACACGCCCACCCCACCGGGCAAGTGTATAACCCGGATGATCACGCCTTCATGGTCACACAGGAAGACATCACTGCCGAAAGCCGTTTTATTTTTGCGACCGAAGAAGGCACCGTTTCCGGCTGGCCGGAAATCAAGAATGCGGATGGCACCTTCCAGCGTTCAAAAGCCACCAAAATCATGGTCGATAACGGCGCAAAAGGCGCTGTTTATAAGGGTTTGGCGCTCTCCGAAAAGCCCGACCATAACCGCCTGTATGCCGCGGATTTTGGCCGCAGGCAGATCGATGTATTCGATGAAGAATATAAGCCCGTGAAGCTGGGCAAGGATGCGTTTGTGGCGCCCTCAGTGCCCAAAAACTACGGCCCCTTCAACGTGCAAAGCCTGAACGGCACCTTATATGTGGCCTATGCCGAGACATCCAAAAAACCCGGCGAAGAAGAAAAAGGTAACGGCAAAGGCTATGTCGCGGCGTTCGATTATGATGGCAAGCTCATCAGGGAATTCGAAGGCAAAGGCAAACTGAATGCGCCGTGGGGCCTCGCGATTGCGCCAGCCAATTTCGGTTCGGCGTCCGGCCGCTTACTCGTCGGTAACTTCGGCGACGGCAAAATCATCGCCTTTGATCAGACCAGCGGCAAACAGCTGGATGCCCTGAGACGCCCCGATGGCGAAGACATCGCGATTGACGGCCTGTGGGGCCTCATTTTCGGCAACGGCGAAAGCCTCGGCGAAGCCAACCACCTGTATTTCTCCGCTGGGCCCTCAGATGAAGCCAACGGCATGTTTGGGAAGCTGATCCCCACGCCATAATCCATCAGGCATCCCCGCGCAGGCGGGGATCCAGTTTGGTTATTGAATAGAAAACAGGAAACTGGATTCCCGCCTGCGCGGGAATGCCTGAGATATTTTTTCTCAGTGCCTGAAATGCCGAATGCCGGTGAAGACCATCGCCAAACCGGCTTTATCGGCCGCCGCAATCACATCGTCATCGCGCATGGAACCGCCGGGTTGAATAACGGCCGTGGCGCCCGCTTCTACCGCGGCCATCAGGCCATCGGCGAAGGGGAAGAAGGCATCGCTTGCCACCACGCAGCCTTTGGTCAGGCTTTCGCTTAAACCCGCGGCTTTCGCGGCTTCCATGCCTTTCCATGCGGCGATGCGCGCCGAATCCACGCGGCTCATTTGGCCAGCGCCAACGCCCACTTTGGCTTCGTTCTTGGCATAGACAATCGCATTCGATTTCACATGCTTGCCGACACGGAAGGCAAACAGCAGATCCCGCGCTTCATCGTTCGAAGGCGCGCGCTTGGTCACCACTTTCCATGCCTTGGGGTCGACCCGGCCATTATCGCGGCTTTGCACCAGCAAACCGCCGGCAATGGTGCGCAGCATCACGCCCGCACGGGCGGGTTCCGGCATGCCGTGGGTGAGCAGCAGGCGCAGGTTTTTCTTGGCGGCAATAATAGCGCGCGCTTCGGCATCCGCTTCCGGCGCAATAATCACTTCCGTAAACAGCTCCGCAATCTGCTTGGCCGTCGCGGCATCTAAATTCCGGTTCAGCGCAATCACGCCGCCGAACGCGCTCACGGGGTCGCAGCGCAGTGCCTGCGCATAGGCTTCGCTCATGCTTTTCGCACTTGCCACGCCGCACGGGTTGGCGTGCTTGATGATGGCAACCGTCGGCGCATCGAATTCCGCCACGCATTCAAAGGCGGCGTCGGCATCATTATAATTATTGTAGCTCAGTTCCTTGCCCTGAATTTGCTCCGCCGCCGCCACGCTGAAACCCGGCTTGCGCGCTAAATAAACAGCCGCATGCTGATGCGGGTTTTCGCCGTAACGCAACGTTTGCTTGCGCGTGAACGCAAACGCCGCCGTTTCCGGATACGGCTCGTTGAGTTGCCCCGCAAACCATGTCGCCACGGTGGCATCGTAACTGGCGGTATGCGCATAGGCTTCCGCCGCCAGCTGGCGGCGCAAATTCAGGGTTGTGGCGCCTTTATTGGCATCGAATTCCGCCAGAAACTTCGCGTATTGGCTGGGCGATGTCAGCACCGCGACGAAATCATGGTTCTTGGCGGCGGCGCGGATCAAGGCCGGCCCGCCGATATCGATATTCTCCACGCAGCCTTCAAATGGTGCGCCCTTCTCCACCGTTTCCGCGAAGGGGTACAAATTCACCACCACCAGATCGATGGGCGGAATATTGTGTTCGCCGGCTTGCCGCGTATGCTCCGCGCTGTTGCGGATTTGCAGAATGCCGCCATGGATTTTCGGGTGCAGGGTTTTGACGCGGCCATCCATCATTTCCGGAAAGCCGGTATATTCGCCCACGTCTTGTAACTTAATACCCGCTTCCCGCAGCGTCTTGGCACTGCCGCCGGTGGAGAGAATCTCAACACCGCGCGCGGCAAGCGCCTTGGCCAGATTTAAAAGTTCCGCCTTATCGGAAACGGAAATCAGCGCGCGTTTTACGCTGACCAAATCGGGCTGCGGGGCATCGCGGCGAACGGCGGCAACAGACATAATAATCTCCTCAAAATTCCGTCTGGAATCTTGCGGAAATGCCTTCATAGCGCAAGTTTTTTATATATCCGCATGCCCCTGCGCAGGCAGGGGCCCATTTATCCGCATTTTGATTGTTGATGGATGGGCACCTGCCTTCGCAGGGGCATGCAGAAGCTATTTCTCCCGCGCAATCGCCCAGTTAATGCGCGTCTCGGATGGCAGCGTAAGGCCGCTCAAGACCAATTGCTGCGTGCGCCGCGGGTGGGCGAGACCAAAATACAGGCTCTCCGAAAGTTCAAGCGTGCCCATCTCGACGCGCAATCTAAAACCCGCGCCGCTGGGCAAACGCAAAAGCGCGGCTGCATTATTTTGAATAAGGCTCACTTGGACGAGCGGATGCAGATGGAAGCGCAGGTCGAACCGCAGGCCTTCGGGGCCGTTGATGATATCCTGCCCCGATACATCCTCGCCATCGTCGCGCACCGCGATCATGCGCTGGTGGCGGGCATTCAGGTGCATATACCCATCATGCGCGATGGCCACATGCTGCGCGCCGGCTTGCGCGAAGCGCTTTTCTTCCAGCACATTGGCGCGCCGGCCCAGGCCGCCATATTTTAAAAGTTCCGACGAATTGGTGGCATTGATGGAAAGCGTGCTGTGCGCCGCCGTGGCCGCCAGCGCGTGGTGCCATTCATCGGCCGCTTTTGTATGCGAACTGCCGCAGTTCACGATCAAACGCTCGCGCCCCACACTCAGTTCAAAGCTGCCAAGGCCGGCATGCGCGTGTTTATCCAGGCCTTGCGCGGGGCCCGCGCCCACATCCATCACCAGCAGCATGCGCCCCGCATGCACGCGTTCGAACCCGGCATGGGCCAGCGCCTTCTGCGCGCGGCTTTTGCTGTCGGCCAAATTAAGCGCCGCATCAATCATCAGCACGCTGCCTTCATTGGCGCCATTAAACAGCGATAGCCCGCCATCGCCATGGCGGTAAAATTTCAACGCCGACGCCGCCTTGTCAATCGCGGCAGGAAGTTCCGGCGGCAGCGCGAGGCCGCCCGCTTTCAGGGCTTGCCGGATATCAATGAGGCAGCTCAGCAATTCCAGTTGCGCCGCCGGGCTGCGTTCACGCGCCGCGCCATCGGCCGTCATGGCGCTGCGAATAAGCGCAGGCGCAATGGAAAGCGCTAATCCAAGCGCCTTTTCGCCATCCGGCAAGGCTACGCCCGCAAACACAAGGCCGCGCACCGCGCGCAGCAAATCCACGCCCTGCAGCGGCGTTGCCGCCGGCAGCTGCACGTTGCTGTTGGCTTCATGATCAATCTGCAGAATGCCGGCCAGAGCGCCGGGCAGAATGCGCTGCAAATGCTTGAGCTGGCGCACGATGCACTCAAACACGCGGGCACGGTAGCTGCTGTCGGCGCTGGCCAAAAAGAAATCGTGCATCCCCACCAGATGCGTGATGCGGTCGGCAACAAGCGCGGGTTCCCACACTTCGGGCGCCCAGTCGGCATATTGGTCGAGCCAGTTATCAAGAAGGCTTCGCGCCATGCGCCGCGCCGCATCGCCGCCCACCGCGCGTAAGTCACGCAGCCAAATAAAGCTGTGCACCATCTCCATCCAGCTCGGCTTGGCATCGCCGGGGTGCCATTCGGGCGGGAACGACGGATGGTTCTGGCCCGCGAACTGAAAACGGCCATCGATGATGCTTTGGCCCGCCGTGGCGGAGCCCGGCCAGGGGTCGTTGGGAATGGTGACCAAAACTTTTGGCACCGGCCCGCTGATCATGAGCTGATACAGGCTGCTCGAATAGGCCAGGCTTTGCAGCCGGCTGCGCATGCGCGTCATGAGGTGAGCAGTCTGGGACATCAGCGGCGGGAGAGCGTGGAAGGTCAAAACCAAAAGACCTTTTGTTGTACCCCGGCGTTTGCTGAGAAAGGATTAAAACCCCGTAACGAATTTCGCCCGTGAGTCGTGCAGATCACGCGCAAATAAATTCCGGGAAATGCTTTCTTATGCGGGAAGGCTTAGGCCGCGTCCGACGTCGGTGCCTTGGCCTTGGCCGCCGGAGCTGGGGGGCGCTTGGCTTCCCCCACTTTGTCCAAATTTTCTGCAACAAAGGTCAGCAGCATTTCGTTCAATTTACCCTTGTCGAACACCGGCACATTTGCAGGCGGCTTCTTTGGTCCCGTGATAATGTCATGCGCATGGCCGCTCCAGATAGCGACCGGCAGATCAGGATGGACTTCCTTAATTTTATTAGCCACGTCCACACCTGAATAAACGTCCTGCATATCGTTGTCTGTCACGACAATCGTACGGGCCGGGTCGGCATGATTAATGGCACGCAAAAGATCCGCCGGCTCATAATACGTGTGCAATGTAAAGTCGCGATCCCGTAATAAGCTCTTCACGCTGAAAATGAATGATGTATGGGAATCCGATTGATCATCCACCATGAGCAGGCGGGTGCGGCCATCTTTTTCTGGCCAGATTTCTCCCTTGCTGGCGGCAAATTTTTCGGCATCAATAATTTCCAAACCCATATCGCACTCCTGAAATCGCGTGCCCTAAAATACCAAAAAAACCCGCTTTTTGGGCGGGTTTATTACTTTCCCCAGGCTTCTCAAGGGCTTTGCACAAAAAACCCGGCTGTCATGCCCGCGAAGGCGGGCATCCACGGCAGGCCCCATGATAAAGACTTTGTTTAATGGCCTATCGTGGATCCCCGCCTTCGCGGGGATGACGCGGATAGACTGGGGAGAGGATTTTTTGTGCAAAACCCTTCTCAAGCATATGCCCCGCCCGCAAAACGGGGCCCATTGGGCCGATAGCTTGGTAAATGGAGATATGGGCCCCGGCCTTCGCCGGGGCATACCTTGGTTAAATCTTCTCGACCTGGCTGTAATCCAGATCCACCGGGGTGGCACGGCCAAAGATCGAGACCGAGACCTTGAGGCGGGTCTTTTCTTCGTCCACTTCTTCCACCACGCCGTTGAAGCTGGCGAATGGGCCGTCGGCCACGCGTACCTGCTCGCCCACTTCGAAGGAAACTGTGGTCTTGGGGCGGTCCACGCCTTCCACCATCTGCTTCATCATGCGCATGGCCTCAGCTTCGCTCATCGGCACAGGCCGCGCGCCGCCGCCTAAAAAGCCGGTGACCTTGGCCGTGTTCTTGACCATGTGCCACGTATCATCCGTGAGCGCCATTTTCACCAGCACATAGCCGGGGAAGAATTTGCGGTCGGTGGTCACCTTGCGGCCGCGCGTGACTTCCGTCACTTCTTCGGAAGGCACCAGAATATCGGCGAACATCTCGGCCATGCCCTTCTTTTCGGCCTGTTCGCGGATGCTTGCGGCAACCTTCTTTTCAAAGCCCGAATACACATGGACGACGTACCATTTCAGTTTGGTTTCCGACTGTTCAGCTGCGTTTGCCATTGTCATCACCTTTTTCCTTACAAATGAATATTAATGAGCGCGCGCGTTAAAAACGCGAGGATGCTATCGACGGCCAGAAAGAACACGCCGGCCACGCCGGTCAGCACAAACACCATGGCACTGGTGACCGCGGTTTCCTTGCGGGTCGGCCAGGTGGTTTTCTGCGCTTCCTTGCGCACATCGCTAAAAAATTCGGCAACCTTGTTCATGGCGTTCTCTCGTTTTCTAAACATCAAAACTGGCAGGAGTGGAGGGGCTCGAACCCGCAACCTTCGGTTTTGGAGACCGACGCTCTACCAATTGAGCTACACTCCTAATTTCGGCATTGGTTTTGGCAAATCGTCGCTCACAAAAACCAATGCCGTCTTCCCAATAGCCCCCGTCCGGCGCTTTCGAACCGGACTTAAAGTATTCTATTTGGGGGATGCTGTTTTTTAGCTGGAAATTCCGGGCTTGGCTAGCAAAAAAATGCGGCAAAAGCCCGGTAAATGCGTTTTTTTGGCGGGCGTATGGCAGGTCACGGACAGGGCGGCCGCGGCGCTGTGGCTGGCCGCAGGATCACGGCGGTGTTACCACGGCGATGGCCCTTATAGACTTCATCCACGCGCAGGCCGTTTTGAGCCGCCAGGGAATGCACCACGCTGAAATGGTGGTTAAACAAGCCGTTTTCATTTTCAACCGTCGGCACGGCGCGTAAAGCATAGAGCGAAACGCCATCATCCCACTCCCCGCGCGCGTGCGAAATAAAATTCACACCGGCAAAACCGCGGGGCCGCAGCACCCCCGCGAGCATGGCGAAAAACGGGCCCAGCGCCTTCTGGTCAATGAAATGCACAACCCGGCTGGCATGCACCACATCAAATGCCGCGCCATGAAACGCGCTGGCTTTCATTTTGCGGATATCCGCGCGCATGAAGGTGATGCCCGGCAATCGCGTGAACCGTGTGGCACGAAGTTCCCGGTTGCGGCGCGCGATTGCGGCGTGGTTATCCATGATGTCCACCGCCGTGACCGCATGCGCCGCCGCGGCAAAATCCGCCGCGCGGTGGCCGCTGGCGCAGCCCAGTTCCAGCACGTTTAAATTGCACCCGAACGCCCTGATAAGCGCATCCACCCGTGCATCAAAGGTATCGTAAGTAAGCGACGACCACTCGTAACCAAAATGCTGGTAGCCTTTACCGCGCAACGGCGCGTGGAAGGGATTGCCCTGACGGTCCAGCTTGTCCGGCGCCAGTTTTTTAAGGTCGCGCAAGGGGTACACGGCATATCCTTGGTCGCGGTATGCCGTTACGGCGTGCAAGGGCGGGGTATGGGTCATGGTGTTATCCGGGCGATGCGGCGGCGCGCGGGCTTGCGCGCCAGCAGGCCGAAGCTGCTGGAGGTATAGAACACATCTTTAATTTCCAGCCCCGCACCTGCGAACAGGCGCGCGACATCGCGGATATCATGGTCCCACCACCCTTTGGCGTTCCGCGGGCGGCTGCCCATTTTTTGCGGCGGCGCACCGGGATCGTGCGGGCCCAGCGGTGGCACATAGCCAAGCGAAGACGCCGCGATATACCCGCCCGGAATAAGCTTGTCAGCCAGGCGCGCCGTTACCCCGCACACACTTTCATACGGCAGGAAATGCAGCACGCGGCGCATGTTAATCATGGCAAAGGGTCCGCCAAAATCCAGTGCGGCATCGCTCACATCGCCTTCCATAAAATCGATCATGGGGTTGCCGTGAAATAGCAAATCGGCGTTGCGCTTGAAGATTTCCTGTTTGACCAGCGCGATATCCACGCCCGTCACGTGAAAGCCGCGCATCGCAAACTGGCTGGCGCGCGCGCCCGATGCGCAGCCAATATCGGCCAGCCGATGCGTATCAGGGCTGAATTCCTTCAGGCACGCGTCCACCGCCAGATCCAGCTTGTCGCGCATGTGCGCGGACCACTCATGGCCATAATCTTCGCCATTGTGGCCACGGCGTTTTGCATCGGTGGGGTCCGCGCCGGGGCGTAAATTCGAAAAGGGCATATGGACCAGTTCCTGCACGCGCGCATTGGCAATCGCATTGGCCATGGGCAAAGGCTGGGAATCCGGCGGCGTTTGGTCGTCTGAAATAGGCATATTAAATATCTGCCGCTATGCTAAAAATGGGCTTCGTTAAAAAACGGTTGGATACTAAACCACACCATAATACTTGCATGAACAGCGTTATTCTTAACCATTTAGGGGCAGGCCGCCTCGATAAAATCCTGTCCGGGCTGATCCCCGATCACAGCCGCGCCCGGCTGCAGGCGCTGATTGAAGCGGGCCACGTGCAGGTGGATGGCAAGGTGCTAAAGGCCAGCAGCAAATTAAAAGGCGGCGAAGCGATCAGCGTGGCGATGCCCGAAGCCGCCGCCGCGGAACCGCAACCCGAAAACATCCCGCTCGCTATCGTTTACGAAGACAAACATCTGCTCGTCATCAACAAAGCTGCCGGCATGGTGGTGCACCCCGCCGCCGGCAATTTCACGGGCACGCTGGTCAACGCGCTGCTGGGCTATTGCGGCGACCAGTTATCCGGTGTGGGCGGCGTGAAGCGCCCCGGCATCGTGCACCGCCTCGATAAAGATACATCGGGCCTTATTGTCGTGGCGAAAACCGATGCCGCGCATCAAGGGCTTGCGGCGCAGTTCGCCGACCACAACTTATCGCGCCGCTACGAAGCGGTTGTCTGGGGCATTCCCAGCCCCACCCACGGCACCATTGAAGGCATCATCGGCCGTTCCCCGCAGAACCGCAAAAAAATGGCGGTGGTGCGCGAAGAAGAATTCCAGCCCGAGCTCATCGAAGAAAACGGCGTGCTATACGAGGTGGAGCCGAACGAAGATGAAAAGCGCGGCAAGCCCGCCATCACCCATTACAGCGTCACCCGCGCCTTCGGCATGCTGGCCTCGCTTGTGTCCTGCCAGCTGGAAACCGGGCGCACCCACCAGATCCGCGTGCATCTCTCGCATAT
This sequence comes from Pseudomonadota bacterium, assembly GCA_048498415.1. GTDB lineage: Bacteria > Pseudomonadota > Alphaproteobacteria > UBA9219 > RGZA01 > JBEHYA01. The sequence continues at coordinate 7,780 of JBEHYA010000030.1, read as the reverse complement.
CGGCCACAGCGTGGTGGGCGACCCGCTTTATGGCCGCGCGCGGGGCCTGCGGCACTTGGCGCTGGAGAAAATGGCGCCCGCCGATCAGGCATTCCTCAAGGCCTTCCCCCGGCAAGCCCTGCATGCGGCCGAAATTTCCTTCACCCACCCCATCACGGGTTTACCCTGCCATTTTGCAGCGCAAACACCCGAAGATATGGCCGAGTTATTAACCATATTTACGCGGCTCCCCGCCTGACTCCGCATAAAAGTTTTTGACAGCGCCCGGCGGGAGCGCAAAGCTTGCGTATGGTTTTGGTTTTTCAATGTGGAGATTTTGATGACTGGCATTTCCGACCGCACGCCTCCCGGCTATCGTCCCAAGGGTGGCGCAGGGGATATCGACAATAATTTTGATCCGCGCAGTAATTATGTGCCCGCGGCGGTTGATCCGGGCAGCGGCGATACGCATCGCCAACACCCCGCGCGCCCCGCAACGGTTGGGCAGCCTACGCCAACCCCGGAAGGCCCGGTGGCCAAATAAGCCATGAGCGGGACACCTGCCAAACCGCTCATACAGGCACCGACGGAGCAAGAACGCATTCAGGCTATCAAGGCTTTGCCGCGTAACGAACGCGATGCTTCACAGCAGGCTACGCTCGTACTGAATAGTCTTTGCCGAACCAGCCGTCCGATGCACAGCGGTCTGATCGGGGCGTTTGAAGAAGTTCTGATGGCCGACAGCGCACGCGGCAAATTAACGCCTTACCGGCCAAGCGGCCGTGCCCAGCCGGATGGCCGGGATCCCGGTGAAGATCATAGTCTGTAATTATTAGCGCTCCCTTTTCGGGGGCGTTCTTTTTGTGAGTGGTATTGAAATGGCTGAAAAGCCGCGGTTAGACCGGGTATTTACGGAAACCGACCTCGCGCGGCTGCTGCACCGCTTTGCTCCGGGGCTTTACGACCCCGCGGAAATCGAACTCCACATCGTCAATGCGCGGCCTTTCAACTGGCCCGATATCGCCATGGATGAACGAATGCCGCTCCTCGTGCAGTCGCTCGCCGATGCAGGGCTGCGCCTTCCGCTCAGCGATGCCGAATACCAGACCATCATGACCGACGCGGCGCGCGACATCGTCGCGGCGGGCGTGCTGCGCGCCAGTGACAGCATCCACGCCAGTCACATGATCGTCACCTACGATCTGCCCTATAGCGACGAACTTAATATCCGCGCCATGCAATCGGGTCTGTTCTTGCCTGCAACCGGCAAAACCGACGATATCGCGCATGTCAATTTCCTGCTGCTGCAGCAGGTTATCGCCAAACTGCTTGGCGAAGAAAACAGCCGTCTGTCCAGCGACAGGGCCATGCTGACGGTTTACAGGGAGCAGGCCAAATCCTACGAGCTGGCCGAAGAAATTTTCGAGGCGCTGAAGGGCGCCCCGATCGCCCGGCGCGTACGGGACTGTCAGGAACTCGCCGCGCTCAATAACGGTGAGCCGGCGCCGCATTACGTTGGCCTGCAGTCATCAAGCGCGAATATGGCGCTGCGCAGCCTCAAGCTGGCCATGCTCTATCCCGCGGTCTGGCAGCGTACCCCGCAGACTTTCCGCAACGCGTTTTATTTAAGCGAATTGTCCCAGATTAACGGCCTGCCGCTGGACAGGATCGACCTCCAGGAGCTTCGCACGATGGGCGAAGGCGGCATCGCCGCTACCATCACCGCCTACCTTGATAAAACGCTGGATAAGCACACGCTGGATCTCGCCCAGGATTTCATCAAAATCCGCCAGGGCACTTTCATCGATGTTCACACCGGCGAACCCATGGCGGTGCTGCAAAATCTGGGCAAGCCCGACTTTATTGCCGCGACCCTGTTCAAGTTTATCGTCTATGGCGGCGATGCCGTCCCGCAGGCGGATATGACACTGCGGCGTTTTTTCGCGCATGACTATATCCCCCAGGATATCGCCGCCCTCAACCGCTTCATGGTGGATGATACGCTCGCGCTATTCTTTGCCGAGAACATGATGCGCGCCCTGCTGCGTCAGGCGCCTGAAATCTGCGCCAAGAGCGAATTGTGCCAGAAAGCCGGCGTGCGCGTCGATATCCTCGATGCCCTCGCCGTTCTGGCGGGCGAGCCACCCGTTGATACCGCGCCCGCCAAGCACGTTTATGGCCCCCTCCGCCCGCACGACATGCCGCCGGCCGGCCCGCAACGCCACGCCATTCTCAATTAATCCAGGCAAACAAAAACCCCGCCATCGCTGGCGGGGTTTTTTATTCATTGTACGCCCCGTTGAAAAACGGGGCCCATAGTTCAGCAATCAAAACGTGGATAGAGGGGCCCCGGCTGGAGTTTACCCCGGCGAAAGCCGGGGCCGGGGCATACTCTATCTTAGCCGTTCGCGGCTTCCTTGTTCTCTTCAATCGCAGGCGTGGCCGGCGCTTTGCTGGCATCTTCCAGCGCGGCGTCGTGGTCACGTTTGGCGGCGACCTGCTTCAGGCGGTTCACCACCGCGCCGGTACCGGCGGGGATGAGACGGCCCACGATCACGTTTTCCTTCAAGCCGTCCAGCTTGTCGGTGCGGCCCGAAACGGAAGCTTCGGTCAGCACGCGCGTGGTTTCCTGGAACGACGCGGCGCTGATGAAGCTGCGCGTCTGCAGGCTCGCCTTGGTGATGCCCTGGAGAACCGGGCGGCCCTTGGCGGGCGTGAGGTTTTCCAAAACAACCTTCTGGTTTTCGGTATCGAATTCCAAACGATCGACCTGTTCGCCGGCCAGCATGGTGGTGTCCCCGCCGTCGGTGATTTCGATCTTTTGCAGCATCTGGCGCGCGATCACTTCAATGTGCTTGTCGTTAATCTTCACGCCCTGCAGACGATAGACTTCCTGAATTTCATTGATCAGGTATTCGGCCAAGGCCGCCACACCCATAATGTTCAGAATGTCATGCGGCACCGGGTTGCCATCGATCAGCAAGTCACCACGCTGCACATGATCGCCTTCCTGTACGGACAAATGCTTGCCCTTGGGGATCATGTATTCGCGTGGGCTATCGCTGTTGTCATCGGGCACGAGAACCAAACGACGCTTCGTCTTGTAGTCCTTGCCGAATTCCACGCGGCCATCGATATCAGCGATGACGGCATAGTCTTTCGGCTTGCGGGCTTCGAAGAGTTCGGCCACGCGTGGCAGACCGCCCGTAATATCGCGGGTCTTGGTCGATTCACGCGGAATACGGGCCAAAACGTCACCGGCCTTCACGGGCGTGCCGTTTTCAATGCTCAAAATCGCATCCACCGGCATGAAGTAACGCGCTTCCATACCGTTGGCGAGCTTGATGACCTTGCCAGCCGCATCATGAAGCACAATGCGCGGACGTAAATCCGCACCCTTGGGCTGCTGGCGCCAGTCGATCACCTTCTTGCTGGCGATACCGGTTGCTTCATCGATGACTTCGCGCATCGAGATGCCTTCCACGAGGTCAGCATAATGGGCGACGCCCTGCTTTTCCGTGATGATCGGCAAGGTGTACGGATCCCACTCGGCGATGCGCTGGCCTTTCTTGACGGCAGCGCCTTCGTTGGCAAGGAGCTTCGCACCATAAGGTACTTTATGGCGGGCACGCTCGCGGCCATCGGCATCCACCAAAACCAGTTCGGTGTTGCGGGCCATGACCACGGGCTGACCATCCGAGTTGTCGACCACGTTCTTGTTCTTGATGCGCACGGTGGAATCCAAGGTCGCTTCAATCGTCGATTGTTCCGCCGCGCCCTGCGCCGCACCACCGATGTGGAACGTACGCATGGTAAGCTGCGTGCCGGGTTCGCCGATCGACTGTGCGGCGATAACGCCCACCGCTTCGCCGATGTTGACGGCCGTACCACGGGCGAGATCGCGGCCATAGCAATGGCCACAGATGCCTTCCGAAGCTTCGCACGTTAATGCAGAACGGATCTGCACGCCGTCGATGCTGGCTTTTTCAATGGCTTCCACCATGCGCTCGTCGATGATCGCCTTGTCCGCGACCAGCACGTTGCCTTTGGAATCCTTGATATCGCCCTGCGCCGTGCGGCCCAGAATACGCTCAGAGAGCGGGGCGATAACTTCGCCGCCGTCGATAACTGCGCGCACATGGATACCCTTGGTGGTGCCGCAATCTTCCATCGTGATGATGGCATCCTGCGCCACGTCCACCAGACGGCGGGTGAGGTAACCCGAGTTCGCCGTCTTGAGCGCCGTATCGGCCAAACCTTTACGCGCGCCGTGGGTCGAGTTGAAGTATTCGAGAACCGTCAGGCCTTCCTTGAAGTTGGAAATGATCGGCGTCTCGATGATTTCGCCCGACGGCTTGGCCATAAGGCCGCGCATACCGGCAAGCTGTTTGATCTGGGCCGCGCTACCACGGGCACCAGAATGCGCCATCATGTACACGCTGTTCAGCGGCTTGCCCTTTTCGGGGCTGGAAATCGCCTTCATCATTTCGTCGGCCACGCGTTCGGTGCAAGCCGACCAGGTGTCGACCACCTTGTTGTACTTTTCACCGCGGGTGATCAGACCATCCTGATATTGCTGCTCGAATTCCTTGACCTGTTCCTGGGCCTTGGCAATCAGCGTTTCCTTGGCCTTTGGAATAATCAGATCGTCCTTGCCGAAGCTGAAGCCGGCGCGGCAGGCCCATTTGAAGCCCAGCTGCATCAGGCGGTCGGCAAACAATACGGTCTCTTTCTGGCCGCAATGGCGGTAGACCGTATCAATGACGTTCTGCACATCTTTCTTGGTGAGCAGGCGGTTGATGACGCTGAACGGAATATTTTTATTCCGCGGCAGGATTTCCGACAAAATCATGCGGCCCGCGGTCGTATCCATGACCTTGGTGATGGTTTTGCCTTCCGAATCCACGCCCGTGTAGCGCGCCTTGATGCGGGCGTGCAGGTGCACGGCCTTGGCATCGAGTGCGGCTTCGATTTCGCCGACACTGCCAAACAGCATGCCTTCGCCCGGCATCGCTTCCCGGTCCAGCGTGATGTAGTAAATGCCGAGCACGATATCTTGGCTGGGCACAATGATCGGCTTGCCGTTGGCGGGGCTGAGAATGTTGTTGGTCGACATCATCAGCACGCGGGCTTCCAGCTGGGCTTCCAGCGAAAGCGGCACGTGAACGGCCATTTGGTCGCCGTCGAAGTCGGCGTTGAACGCCGTGCACACCAGCGGGTGAAGCTGAATGGCCTTGCCTTCAATCAGCACCGGCTCGAACGCCTGAATGCCGAGGCGGTGAAGCGTCGGGGCGCGGTTGAGCAGCACGGGATGTTCGCGGATGACTTCTTCCAGAATGTCCCAGACTTCCGGGCGTTCCTTTTCCACCAGGCGCTTCGCGCTCTTGATGGTATTGGCCATGCCGTACAGTTCCAGCTTGGCGTAGATGAACGGCTTGAAGAGTTCCAGCGCCATTTTTTTCGGAAGGCCGCACTGATGCAGCTTGAGTTCCGGGCCCACCACGATGACCGAACGGCCCGAGTAGTCGACGCGTTTACCCAAAAGGTTCTGGCGGAAGCGGCCCTGCTTGCCCTTCAGCATGTCGGCGAGTGACTTCAGCGGGCGCTTGTTGGCACCCGTGATCACGCGGCCGCGGCGGCCGTTGTCGAACAGCGCATCCACCGATTCCTGCAGCATGCGCTTTTCGTTGCGCACAATAATATCTGGAGCTCGAAGCTCTATTAAACGCTTCAAACGGTTGTTACGGTTGATGACGCGGCGGTACAAATCGTTGAGGTCGGAGGTCGCAAAGCGGCCGCCATCCAGCGGCACCAGCGGGCGGAGTTCCGGCGGAATGACGGGCACCACTTCCAGAATCATCCATTCCGGGCGCGCGCCAGATTCAATGAAGCTTTCGATCAGCTTCAGGCGCTTCACCAGCTTCTTGCGCTTTACATCCGAACCGGTTTCCTTCATGTCCTCGCGCGTCTTCACGCGTTCGGCGTTCATATCAAGGCCGGCCAGCATTTTCTTCACAGCTTCCGCGCCGATCATGGCTTCGAACGCGTCTTCGCCATATTCATCCTGCGCGTTGATGTATTCTTCTTCCGTGATCAGCTGGCGGTCCTTGAACGGGGTGAGGCCCGGCTCGGTCACGATGTACGATTCGAAATACAGAACCTTTTCCAGATCCTTGAGCATCATATCCAGCAATAAGCCGATGCGCGAAGGCAGGCTCTTCATAAACCAGATGTGGGCTACCGGCGCCGCCAGTTCAATGTGGGCCATACGATCGCGGCGCACCTTCTGCAAGGTCACTTCCACGCCGCACTTTTCGCACACCACGCCGCGGTACTTCATGCGCTTATACTTGCCGCACAAGCATTCGTAATCCTTGATCGGGCCAAAGATGCGGGCGCAGAACAGACCGTCGCGCTCCGGCTTAAAGGTGCGGTAGTTGATCGTCTCCGGCTTCTTCACTTCGCCGAACGACCAGCTGCGGATGCGCTCGGGCGATGCCAGCGAAATGCGGATATGATCAAACTGTTGCTGTTGCGCCGTCTGGTTGAAAAGGTTCATCAAGTCTTTCATGGCCACTACCTTTGTTTTAAACCGTTCTAATTCGTCTTAAACTTAAAACTCTTACACATCCAAGCGCACGCGCTTGGCGATCAGTTTGCCACGCGGGCGTTCCACACCGGGATTGAAGCGGGCGAACAGGTCATCGCTCACATCATCATTCTGGTTGGCGTAGCCCGTGACCGCGCGGCCCACATCCGGGCCCCATCCGATCACTTCGGGATGCGGGTTTGGAATAATCTCCGCGCCCACATCCACGCCCCAGTTATGTTCCCGGCTGGGAAGCCGCGTCATGCCCCTTACTCCTTGCTGCCTTCAATCAAGGCGGCGGGCACGCCGGGCTGGCTGTCGTTCGCTGCCAGCGCTTCCGTCGTCTCGCCGTTCAATTCATCGCGCGTCAATTCAACATTGAGGCCGAGGGAACGCATTTCCTTGATCAAAACGTTGAAGGATTCGGGGATACCCGCTTCGAAGTTGTCCTCGCCGCGGATGATGCTCTCGTAAACCTTGGTGCGGCCCGAGACGTCATCCGACTTGACGGTGAGGATTTCCTGCAAGGTGTACGCTGCGCCATAGGCTTCCAGCGCCCACACTTCCATTTCACCGAAGCGTTGACCGCCGAAATGCGCCTTACCGCCCAGCGGCTGCTGGGTGACGAGGCTGTAGGGACCAATCGAACGCGCGTGGATCTTATCGTCCACCAAATGGTGAAGCTTGAGCATATAGATGTAGCCCACCGTCACCTTGCGGTCGAACTGCTCGCCCGTGCGGCCATCGATCAGGGTCACCTGACCGCTGCTGTCCAGGCCAGCCGACTGCAACGCGCCCACAATGTCGTCCTCGCGGGCGCCATCGAACACGGGCGTTGCAAACGGCACGCCGCGCTTGAGGTTGGTGGCAAGCTCGGTGAGCTGCTCGTCATCCAGTTTCTTGACGTCGCGGTTGTAAAGCTCTTCGCCGTAAATCTCGCGAAGGCGTTCACGCACCGCTTTGAGGTCGGCTTTCTGGGTGCCATAGGCTTCCATCATCTGGCCGATCTGGCGGCCTAAACCCGCCGCCGCCCAGCCCAGATGGGTCTCCAGAATTTGCCCGACGTTCATACGCGAAGGCACGCCAAGCGGATTGAGCACCACGTCGACCGAGGTACCGTCTTCCAGGCAGGGCATGTCTTCAATCGGCGTAATGCGGCTGATAACACCCTTGTTACCGTGGCGGCCGGCCATTTTGTCACCGGGTTGCAGC
>JBEHYA010000029.1:0-20880 GCA_048498415.1 Pseudomonadota bacterium | reverse complement strand
GAAGCCGGCATTCCCGAAGATGATCCGCGCAACCCCGCCGTGATCGCCGATAACGTGGGCGACAATGTGGGCGACTGCGCCGGCATGGCCGCCGACCTGTTCGAGACCTACGCGGTCACGATGGTGGGCACCATGCTGCTGGGCGGCATTTTCTTTGATGCCAAAGACCAGCCGGTCATGATGCTGCTGCCGCTGCTTATCGGCGCGCTCTGCATCATCTCCTCGGTCATCGGCACGTTCTGCGTGCGTCTGGGCGCCGACAAGAAGAAGATCATGGGCGCCTTGTATAAAGGCTTCACGGTCTCGGCCGTGCTCTCGGCGGTGTTCATCATTGCCTTGCTGTACACCTCGTTCGGCCATGGTGCGATCATCAAGCTGAACAACGGCACCGTGCTTGACCTTACGGCCATGATTGTCTGTGTTCTCACCGGTCTGGGTGTTACCTGGGCGCTGGTGCAGATCACGGAATATTATACCGGCACCGACTTCCGCCCCGTGAAAAGCGTGGCGGCGGCTTCGCAGACCGGCCATGGCACCAACGTCATTCAGGGCCTTGCGGTTTCGATGGAAGCCACGGCGCTGCCCGTTATCGTGATCTGCGTTGGCATTCTGCTTTCGTATCACTTTGGCGGTCTGTATGGCATTGGTTTGGCGGCTACCACAATGTTGGCGCTGGCCGGCATGGTTGTGGCGCTGGATGCCTACGGCCCCGTGACGGATAACGCCGGCGGTATCGCTGAAATGTCGCAGCTGCCGAAGGAAACCCGCCATGTGACCGACGCGCTGGATGCCGTTGGCAACACCACCAAGGCGGTGACCAAAGGTTATGCGATCGGTTCGGCGGGCTTGGCCTCGCTCGTGCTGTTCGGCGCGTATATCGAAGACCTCAAGCATTACTTCCCCAAGGTGGCTGTAACGTTCGAGTTGCAGGATCCGTATGTGGTCGTGGGCTTGCTGATGGGCGGCTTGCTGCCTTATCTGTTTGGCGCCATGGGCATGACTGCCGTTGGCCGCGCTGCGGGTTCGGTGGTGGTTGAAGTCCGCCGTCAGTTCAAGGAAATCAAAGGCATCATGGAAGGCAAGGCCAAGCCGGAATACGGCACCGCCGTTGACATGCTGACCAAGGCCGCGATCAAGGAAATGATTGTACCGTCCTTGCTGCCGGTGTTTGCCCCCGTTGTGCTGTTCTTCGTGATCTGGGCGATCAGCGGCTTCACCCAAGCTGGCCTTCCCTCGGCATTCAGCGCCATGGGCGCCATGCTGCTCGGCACGATTGTCACCGGCGTGTTCGTTGCCATCTCGATGACCTCGGGCGGCGGCGCATGGGACAATGCCAAGAAGTACATCGAAGAAGGCAATTACGGCGGCAAGGGCAGCGATGCCCACAAAGCGGCCGTGACGGGCGATACCGTTGGCGATCCGTACAAGGACACCGCGGGCCCCGCCGTCAACCCGATGATCAAGATCATCAACATCGCAGCGCTCCTGCTGCTCGCGATTTTGGCGCAATACGTCACGAAGTAATTCTGGACGCCTAGCAAAAACCCCGCCGGCGCAAGCTGGCGGGGTTTTTTGTTATCTGAAGGTTAGATGGTTAAGGGTATTAGTTGCGCTGCGGTATGATATGATTTGGAATGGCTTATAAAGCAGATACCAAAACGCTGGAACTGATAACATCGGCTGTCGCGGCCGCATTCGAAGTGGCCGCCCGTGGTAGCGAGCCCAACCCTCAATTCGCAGTTTCCTGCCGCCCGATGTATGAGAAGGGCGCCAAAGAATTAGAAAAATACGTCAATGCACTGCCTTTAAAATTACGCCAGTTGCTTAAAGCGCAAGGAGTCATTTTTGAGTATGACCCGCGTATTATGCAGGCAAAAAATGAGAATGGTAATTATTGCATGGGCACCTATGACCCTTATATGCGATGCGTGACGCTAGGCTTGCTCGATCCAAAAATAATCTGGCATGAAACGTCCCATGCGTTTGATCATGTACTCGGCCCTTTCCTGGACCACACACCGGCACCGCTGAAGAGTGGGTTATTCGGTCTATTTACAAAGCCAGCGCTGGCACCAAACCTCGCCAATATCCATCTTACCGAAACGCAGTGGTATAAAGACGCCTATGCGGCGGATATGAAGGAAAATAGCGAAGCGGAGCTCGCCAAGGATGGTGGGGATTATTGTTTGCCGAAAACGCATGAGGGCAGCCTTTTCACTGCCGGGCGCGAGCGGTTCGCGCGAAGCATGGAAGTTATGCGTGCAGTGATGGGCGATGCGATGCCGTACGATAAAGAAGAGGAAAAAAGCGATCGGCGCCGGGAAGGCCGCTGGCGCTATACCAGCCAGATTGCCCGCGCCATTTTTTCGGTCATCGATACGCCAGCTGCACCTGTGCGTACATGGCAGGGTGACGCGGTAAGGATGCCGGGCTATAATAGCCAGCATGAGCCTGTCCCTGCATAAAACCGCCTGCGTCGTTATTATCGGCAATGAAATCCTCACCGGCCGAACGCAGGATATTAATCTGATTTATATCGCCGAAAAGTTCATGCAGGCGGGCATACGTCTTGCGCATGCGCGGGTGATTGCGGATATCGAAGACGATATCGTGAAAAATATCCGCGAGGTGAGCGCGGCGTATGATTACGTGCTGACCACCGGCGGGATTGGGCCCACCCATGACGATATTACCGCGCAGTCGGTCGCCAAAGCCTTCAACGTGCCGCATGTGCTGAATGAGGAAGCGCGGGCGCGTTTATTGAAGCATTACGCCGACCCGGCCATGCTCACGCCGCCGCGGCTGCGTATGGCCACACTGCCGGAAGGCGCCAGTTTGATTGATAATCCCGTAAGTGCGGCACCCGGCTTTCGCATCAAGAACGTGTTTGTGATGGCGGGCGTGCCCAAGATTATGCAGGCCATGCTGGATAGCGTGATACCGCAACTACAGGGCGGGCCGCCGATTTTATCGAAGAGCATGGGCGTGAGTTTGCCGGAGAGCAAAATCGCCGCCCAGCTGGGGGAACTGGCCGCGCGGTATCCCGATCTTGATATCGGGTCGTATCCGTATTTCAAACCAACGGGCTATGGCCTGTCGCTGGTTATACGGGGCTCTGATAAGCCTTTATTGGAGAAAGCATTCGCTGAACTGTTTGCCCTGATAACCCACCTTGGGGGTCAGCCAGTGGCGCTGGATTAGCGTAGGTTTGATAGAGGCTGTAACATAGCGCAATCACCGCCAGAATAAGCACCCAGGCCAAACCATAACGAATGAACTGGCTGTTATCCCGCTTCCATGCGCGGATCGTCATTGGCGCGAGCACCAACGCTAAACACAGCAGGTAAAGCCAGTGGTAATTGCCGGTCATGGCCGTTAGGCCGCGAGCTTGCCGCTACGCTTATCCATGGGAAGGAAGCTGCGCTGCGGCGAACCCGTATAGAGCTGACGCGGGCGGCCAATTTTCTGGCTGCTGTCGCTGAGCATTTCATGCCAATGCGCGATCCAGCCGGCCGTGCGGGCCAGCGCGAACAGCACCGTGAACATGTTGGTGGGAATGCCCATGGCTTTCAGGATGATGCCTGAATAGAAGTCCACGTTGGGGTACAGCTTGCGCTCGACGAAATAATCGTCTTTGAGCGCCACGCGTTCCAGTTCCATCGCGGTTTCCAGCAACGGATCATTGATCCCCAGCTCGCCCAGCACTTCATGGCAGGTCTGGCGCATGATGGTGGCACGCGGGTCAAAGTTCTTATAAACGCGGTGACCGAAGCCCATCAGGCGGAAGCCGCTGTTTTTATCTTTGGCTTTCTTAACGACTTCGGGGATCTGATCCTTGGTGCCGATTTCTTCCAGCATGGCAAGAACCGCTTCGTTCGCGCCGCCATGGGCAGGGCCCCACAGGGAGGCGATACCGGCCGCGATACATGCGTAAGGGTTCGCACCCGACGAGCCCGCCAGACGCACCGTGGAGGTGGAGGCGTTCTGTTCATGGTCGGCATGCAGAATGAAAATACGATCCATCGCTTTGGCAAGGATGGGGCTGACCTTATAGGGTTCTGCCGGCACCGAGAACATCATGTTCAGGAAGTTTTCGGCATAACCAAGGTTGTTCTGCGGATAAACGAAAGGATGGCCGATGGAATATTTATAGGCCATAGCAGCGAGTGTCGGCATTTTGCCGATTAAACGGTGCGAGGCCAGCGCGCGTTGTTCCGGATCGTTGATATCCAAAGAGTCATGGTAAAAAGCGGAAAGGGCACCCACCATACCCACCATAATGGCCATGGGGTGCGCATCGCGGCGGAAACCGCTGATAAAGGTGTTCAGCTGTTCATGCACCATGGTGTGCAGGGTCACGCTGCGGATGAATTCATCTTTCTGATCGCGCGTGGGCAGGTCGGCGTGTTGTAACAGATACGCAACTTCTAAAAAGTCGCTTTTGGTCGCCAGTTCTTCGATGGCATAACCGCGGTGCAACAGCACGCCTTTGTCACCATCGATAAAGGTGATTTTTGACTCGCAGCTACCGGTCGAGGTGAAGCCGGGGTCGAAGGTGAACATATCGCTTTCGGCAAATAATTTACGGATATCGATGACATCCGGGCCGATTGAGCCTTTATAGATATCCATCTTGTAGCTTTTGCCGGTCTTGTCGATGGTGAGCGTCGCGGTCTCGCCCGATGGCTTGGCCGGGGTCATGAACTGGACGTTTTTCGGGTTTGCGGTCATGATGGATTCTCGGGTTCGAATAGCAAAAAGCAGGCTTCCAAAAGCCTGCCATATCGGTAGATTAATATTGTTACCAAGGTATTAAGTGCAGTGCAGCATAAATCGTAAATATGAGTCTTGCGGCAGCGCCTTTAATCCGTTATCCAAACCCTGATAATCCCTCGATTTTCCGCATCCGGCAGCATCTTTTTCATGACCGAAAACACCATTCATCAGACCGACGTTGTCATCATTGGCGCGGGCCCCTGTGGCCTTTTTGCCGTCTTTGAGCTTGGCCTTAACGACATGAAGTGCCACCTGGTCGATATTCTTGACCGCGCGGGCGGCCAGTGCGCCGAGCTGTACCCGGAAAAACCCATCTATGATATTCCGGCCGTGCCCAAATGCACTGGCCAGCAACTTACCGATCTTCTGATTGAACAGGGCAAGGCCTTCAACCCGGTTTTCCATTTAGGCCAGATGGCGGAGAAGTGCGAAAAGCTGCCCGATGGTAAGTGGCGCGTTACCACCGACCGCGGCACCGTGATTGAAGCAAAAATTGTTGTGCTGGCAGCCGGCGGCGGCAGCTTTGTGCCCAAGCGCCCACCCATTAAAGGCATTGAAGTCTATGAAGGCACCAGCGTGCATTACGCCGTGCGCAAGATGGATGCGTTTAAGGGCAAGCGGTTGGTCATTGCCGGCGGCGGCGATAGCGCGCTGGACTGGGCGTTGAATTTGCAGCCGATTGCCTCCGAAGTAACGCTCGTGCACCGCCGTGATGAATTCCGCGCCGCGCCCGATAGCGTGGCTAAAATGCGTGAACTGGTGGCGCATGGCAAAATGCAGTTGAAAATCGCGCAGATCACCGCCTTGAAGGGCGAGGGCGCCCAGCTGAACCACGTAATTTTGAAGGATGCGGCGGGCGAGGCGGATTACGCCTGCGACAGCCTGCTGGCCTTCTATGGCCTCACCATGAAGCTGGGCCCGGTTGCCAATTTCGGTGTGAAGTTCGAAGGCGAATTGGTGCCGGTGAACACCGCGAATTTCGAGACCAGCGTGCCCGGCATTTTCGCTATCGGCGATATCAATACGTATCCCGGCAAAATGAAGCTGATTTTATCAGGCTTCCACGAGGCCGCCCTCATGGCGAAGAAAGCGTTTGAATATGTGTACCCCGAACGCAAATACCGTTTCCAATATACCACGTCGAGCTCTGATCTGCAGAACAAGCTGGGCGTTGACGACAAGCAGGAAAAAGCCGCATGAAGATCTACGTGACCGATAAGAATGGCACCGAGCACGAGCTGGACGCCCCGGCCGACTGGACGGTGATGGAAGTCATCCGCGATAACGGCATTGAAATTCTGGCGCAATGCGGCGGCAGTTGTGCGTGTGCCACCTGCCATGTCTATGTCGATGAAGCCTGGGCCAAGGATTTGCCGGCGCCCACGGAAGAAGAAATCGGCATGCTGGATGGCGCATTCGACGTGAAGGATAACTCGCGCCTGTCGTGCCAGCTTGTATGCAGCCAGCCGTTGAATGGCCTGAAGGTTAAATTGGCGCCGGGTTCGTACTAATAATGTACGTACCTTTGAAGAGCCGGTACCCATTCATCCGCATTCTGATTGCTGTGCCATGGGCCCCGTTTTTCAACGGGGCATACGTGTTGGTTAAGCCGCGCGGCGCGCCTTGGATGCCGCGACCGCTTCATTGATCAGGCTCACCGCCGCCGCCTTGGCTTCGCCGGTAATCGTATCGCCGGCCAGCATGCGGGCGACTTCATTGACGCGCTCGTCTTCCGACAAACTCTTCACATGCGTGGTGGTCTTCTGACCATCGGATGTCTTGCTGACCGATAAATGCTGTTCGCCGCGCGCGGCAACCTGTGGGCTGTGCGTAATGACAAGCACCTGCGTGGCATCCGCCAGCTTGGCGATACGCTCGCCCACGGCCGCCGCCGCGGCGCCACCGATACCCACATCCACTTCGTCAAAGATGAGCGTGGTAGTGACCTGCACGGCCTGCAGAATAACTTTGAGGGCCAAAATCATACGCGCCAATTCACCGCCGGACGCTGTTTTGGCGATGGTGCTGAACGGCATGCCCACGTTGGTGCGGGCGGTATAAACCACATCGTTGATGCCATGCGGGCCCCACTGATTGCTGCCCAGTTCCGTGACATCCACTTTAAATTCAGCCGAGCCCAGTTTGAGGGGGCGGAATTCGTTGGTGATCGCGATGGAAAGCTCGTGCGCCGCTTTGACGCGGGCCTTGCTGAGATCCTGCGACTGCTTGAGATATTCGCCGCGCGCGCTCATGACTTTGTCTTCCAGTTCCTTGACCAGTTCCGGCGCTTTTAAAATGCGTTTCAGGCGCGCATCGAGGCGTTCATAGAGTGCGGGCAGGGTGGCGGGGTCGGCTTCGTGTTTGGTGGCGATCGCATTGAACTTGGCGAGGCGTTCTTCGGTCTTGCGCAGCTTTTCGACGTCGATTTCAAAATCGGGCATCAGATTGAAAAGTTCGGTGGTAGAATCCTGCGCATGCTTCAAGGCTAGCGCGAGTTTATCGGCCAGCGGGCCCAGCTTTTCGGGGTCCAGTGTTTTTTGTTTTTCCATAATACGGCTTGCGCCCGACAATGAACGTTCCGCCCCACTGCCGGCTACCAATTGTGCCTGCACCGATTGCAGGGTCTCGCTCACCGCGCGCTGGCGGCTGAGTTCCTTGGCATCCACGCTCATGGTCTCGTATTCGCCGGGCTTGGCTTTGAGGAGCTTTAAATCATTCACGGATGTCGTGAGTTCAAGGCGTTCCGCCGTGGCGTTGGCCATGAAGCGCTTTTCATCATCCAGCGCTTTTTCAAGCTCGCGCAGCGTATTCCAGGCGTTTGCCGTGCCTTCCACCAACGGGCGGTAGCTGCCGAAGGCATCCAGCATATTGCGTTGATTGACGGGATCGAGAATGCCCTGATTGGCAAATTGCCCGTGGATTTCCACCAGCACCGCGCCGATTTTGCGCAAGGTCTCCAGTTCCACCGGCTGGCCGTTGACGCTTGCTTCCAGCTTGCCATCGCGCGCGAGCACGCGGCGGATGGTGAGTTGCGGCGGTTCCGCATTAATCGAATTCTGTTTTAAAATATCCCACGCGGGGTGATCGGCCTTTAGTTCAATCACGGCTTCGATTACGGCCTTGTCGGCGCCCACGCGGATCATATCCGCATCGCCTTCATCGCCCAGAACCAGACCCAAAGCGTCGAGCATGATCGACTTACCCGCGCCGGTTTCACCGGTCAGCGTGGTCAGGCCGTTTTTGAAATCCAGTTTCACTTCGTCGATGATGACGAACTGGCTGATATGCAGTTGCTTGAGCATTCGGATTTAAGACAATGAATTAGCAGGACTTTTCAGTGACTTAGTATAGGTGGGAAGCTTTGCAAAGTTCTTAAAAGCTAACTTATTGATAAATAACAAAAAATCCACCTCATCCCCGCGAAAGCGGGGATCCAGCTAAAGCCGCGTCTGCGGCGGAATATAATTTAAACAATAGCCCAGTCCCCTGGATCCCCGCTTTCGCGGGGATGAGGTAGTGGGTTTACGACGCCATCTTGTATTCGACTTTTTCTGCCGCCATGGCTTCCTGATAGCTGGGGCGTTTGCTCACGCGGCCGAACAGCGCCTTGGCTTTGGGGCCGATGTGAATGAGCGGGAAGCCCGCCGACCAGTCGCCGATCACCGTGAGCAGAATATCCGCCGCCGTCATCTGGCTGCCGCAGATATATTCATTGCTGCCCAGCTGCTGTTCGACATCGGTCCACAAACTGTTGATCGCTTCGCAGTATTTGCCCAGCAGCATTTCGCTGGTGGTAGCATCGAGCGGCAGGCGCTTCAGACCGAAAACTTTAGAGTAGGCCGGGTGCAGGCTGGAATTGGCGAACATCAGCCATTGCAGTGCCTGCGCGCGGTCCCAGCCGGCAGCGGGCAGCAAAGGGCTTTTGTGTTTGTCGCACAGATACGTCATAATGGCGGCGCCTTCGCGCAGGGTTTTGCCATCTTCGACCAGCAGGGGCACCTGGCCGCGCGGGTTAAGCTTTAAAAATTCGGGCTTCTGGCCTTCCCCTTTTTGAACCACCACTTTTTCAAGTTTGACCGGCTGTTTCAGCTCGTTAAGAAGCACATGAACGGCCATGGAGCAGGCGCCAGGGCTGTAATAAAGCGTATACATGAGGGGGTGTTCCTTTCACTTGAAGGGTGCGGCAACGGCAATATAGCTCAATTCCGCCCGCTATCAATACCGCCCAGGTGATTAAAATAAATACGGAACATGAAGGTATCGCCATTGGCTACGCCCGTACGCACCGTGCTGTCATGGGTATAGCCAATGGAGGTATTAAAGCATTCGTCGTTATACGCGAGTGTGACATCGGTGGTGAGCAGCCCCGGCGCGCCGGGCAGCAGGTTCTGCACCTGGCCGACGGTGAAGGTATAATATTTGTAGAAGGTGCTGCTGAACCCGTAACGCAGTTCTTCCACCGACCCGATGCCGGTGGTGGAGGTGGGCGGTGGATCGAGAAACAGATAGCTGACCGTGGGCATAAACATGGGCGAGCCGATGGTAAGGCGCACATCGTGCTTGCGGAATGTGCTGAGGTCGTGGTCGAGATCGAACTCGTAATCAAACCGCATGGTACGCGGGTTGCGCAGGCCCACTGTTTGAAAGCGGAACTGGCCAACATAATCGGAAAATTCCGTATCCAGCCCGGAGCCAATGGGAAAATTGGGATCGGGCGTGATGCGGTAATTCTGGCCCAGCGTCATTTCGCCGTAGCTGCCCTGATTGGCGTAAATGCCGGTGCGCACGCCGTAGGTCACGCGCGTGCCCTGTTCCTGCTGGTCGGAACCGGGGTAGCGGTTAAGATCGAACAGGTTGGTGGTATCAAATTCGAAATCGAGGCTGTCTTCATCGGGAATGCGCGGATCGTATTTCAGCGTGGGGCTGGCGGTGAGCGCCACGATGGGTTCCACGATATGGGAGAAGCTGCCGAAATCAGCGGCCAAGGGATAGCTGAGCTTAATCTGGCCCTGCGGGAATAAACGGTTGTTGTAATTATCGTTGTAGAAGGAACCCACGGTGGAGGGGTCGGGCAGATTATCGACCCAGAATACATCATCCCGCACATCGCCGGTGAGCACGCTCACTAACCCGCCCGGCAGCACATCGCGGCGCTCCCAGCCGGTATCAAGGCCAAGCTTGCGAGTATCGGCGCCGTCATCGCGGTTGAGGGCGGTCATCAAGCCATCAAACGACCAGCGGCCGCCCAGCAAATGATTAGGCTCGCCAAAGGCCGAGAACGTGGCGCGGGGCAATACCAGCGGCTGTTCGGGGCGGGGCGCCGGGCGGTTATCCTGGAAATAATACATCTCCAACGTGCCGTAATCGCGGCCTTTGAAGCCTTCTAAATACACGCGGTTGGTCAGCACGTCGTCGGGGTTTTCGCCGTAGCGAGTGAGGTAGTTTTTATCGGTCTCCACCTGAAACTTGGCGCCGGTGCGGAACACGTTGTCGATGTTATAGGTGAAGAAGCCGCTCAAATGGCCGCGGATCTGATCGTATTTCGTGATGCCGTCTTCATCCAGGCGCTGGCCGACCATGATGGAATGATCAACGCGCATTTCGCCTTTTTCAAAACGCTTACGCAGCGTGCCGAGGTAACGCAGGCCATCGGTTTCACTGAACGTGGGCACCATGGTGTAATCAAGATCGGGCCCAAACGTGTAGTAGTAGGGAATGCGCCCAAACGGGCCGAGATCGGAATTGCGGCCAAGGCTTGGCGATAAAAAGCCGGAGCGGCGTTTAACGGTGGGATCCGGCGCCGACAGATAAGGCGAATAAAATACCGGAATACCCGCAAATTCCATCACCGCGTCGCGGTAAATCAGGTCTTTTGTGATGTTGTTATGCGTGACTTTTGCAGCGCGGATTTGCCAGAGCGGCGGGCTTGTGGGATCTTTTTCGCAAAGGGCGCAGGGGCTGAATAAGCCTTTGCTGAACACAGTATAATCGCCGGCCACACGCCGCGCATCGGTGGCGGCAAAGCGCGATTTATCGGGCGCGAGTAAACCCACATTCAAGGCATACCCATCTTTTAAATCGCTGCTTAAGTACGCGCGTTTGGCGAAGAAAATGGAACCATCGGGGGAGCGAATGGAAACCGCGCCGTTGGTCTGCACGGTATTGTTGGCCTGATTGATAACCAGCTGATCGGTTTTCAGGATGTTATTGCCATCCATCAATTCCACATCGCCATCGGCCGTCATGATCTGGCTTTGCTGATCGTATGACATCGAATTGGCATTGAGGAGATATTCGGGCGGCGGGGCGTTTGGATTTTTGGCATCCATCAGCGCCTGGGCATGCGCATGGCCAGCAAAAAGCAGCATCGCCCCAGCCAGAAGGCAGGCGAAGAAACTGCGGTGAATCTTATGATGTCCCAACATTACCCATGCAACCTACGGGATGGTTACGGTGGGTTAAAGAGGCTTATCTTCGGGGCTGGATTCTGCCGCTGCCTGCTTGCGCAGGAAAGCGGGCAAATCATCGCCAAAGCCCACGACTTTCGGGCCTTCGTCGCGGTTACCGCGGCGGCCAGAGTCGCGCGTGCTACGCTGTTCCGGCGGATTGTAGGGTGCGGCTTCGCGTGCAGGGCGATCCATCATGCCGTCTTCCGGCTGCACGGGGGCCAGGGGCACATGAACGGGTTCAGCCGCCTGTTCGACGCGTTGCTCACGCGGCTCGCGCTGCGGGCGGTCTTCGCCATGCGGCCGGCGGTCGCGGCCACCACCACGGCGGTTACGGTCGCGGCCACCGCGGCCACGCTCACCCCCACGTCCACCGCGACCGTCGCGGCCTTCACGGGGCTTGCGTTCCACATAGCCTTCTTCACCCGGCGCTATCACGCCTTCGACTTTGATATAGGGAATATCCTGCTTGATCAGGGTGAGAATGCCCTGCAGGAATTTATCATCATCGGGCGTCACAAACGTGAACGAATGGCCGGTTGCGCCGGCACGGCCCGTGCGGCCAATGCGGTGCACGTAATCTTCGGCGTTGAACGGCACATCGAAGTTAAACACGGCGTCCACGCCCTTCACATCCAACCCGCGCGCGGCGACGTCGCTGCAGACCATGAAATTGGCGGCGCCGGTCTTGAATTTTTCCAACGCTTCGTCGCGGTGACGCTGCACCATATCGCCATGCAGACCAACCGTGTTGAAGCCGTGGCGGGTGAGGGATTCAACCAGCACCGGAATATCGCGCTTGCGGTTACAGAAAATAAACGCGCTCTTGAAATCGTGCTGCTTAAGCAGCGTGCGAAGGGCAATGCGCTTATCCATCACGCCGACTTTGACTAGCGCCTGCTCGATGCTCACGTTCGTAGAGGCGGGTGGGGCGACCGAAATTTCCTTCGGGTTCATCAGGAATTTATCGGCGAGTTTCCGCATTTCCGGCGCCATGGTGGCCGAGAAAAACAGTGTTTGACGAATGCGGGGGAGAAGCCCGGCGATCTTTTCAATATCGGGGATAAAGCCCATATCCAGCATGCGGTCGGCTTCATCGATCACGAAAATCTTGATATCGGCGAGCATGATCTTGCCGCGCTCGAACAAATCAAGCATGCGGCCCGGCGTTGCAATCAAAACATCCACGCCACGATCAAGCTTGGCGATCTGTTCTTCCATGCCGTGGCCGCCGGTGAGCAGCGCGCAGCTGAAATTGGTGTATTTGCCGTAAATCTCGAAGCTTTCGGCAACCTGCGCCGCGAGTTCGCGCGTGGGCTCCAGAATAAGCGAGCGCGGCATGCGCGCCTTGGCGCGGCCGGCGGATAAAATTTCAAGCATCGGCAGGCAGAAGCCGGCGGTCTTGCCGGTGCCGGTCTGGGCGCAGCCCAAAACATCGCGGCCCATCAAAATCTGGGGGATGGCCTGTTCTTGGATCGGTGTTGGGTTTTTGTAGCCGCGTTCATCAATCGCGCGGACAATTTCGGGCAGCAGCCCGAGTTCGCTAAATTCAACCACAGGGGTAACGTAGGTCCTTTTTCATCTTTTCAAGCGCAGTTCACCAATGAAATGCGGGCTTGAGTTCGTGCTGGGGGTAGCATACATCATGGGCAAACAACAAGCTTTTAAGGGCTTTTCCCTTATTTTTAGGTGGGAATGCGGCCTTTTATGCCCATAAATACGTAATGAAACCAAGCCTTCTCCTCATTCCCGGCCTGCTGTGCGATCAAGCCCTTTGGCAACACCAAATCAAGGCGTTAGGCGCAAAAGCTAATGTTCAGGTGGCGGATACCACCGGGGCTGATTCTATTCCCGCTATCGCAGAGTCCGTGCTGGCCAAGGCGCCCGCCACGTTCACGCTGGCCGGCCTTTCCATGGGCGGCTATGTGGCGATGGAGATTATGCGTGTGGCACCTAATCGTGTGACGTCGCTGGCGTTGCTGGATACCACCGCGCGCCCCGATACCGATGAACAGAAGCGCCGGCGCAAGGGCCTGATCCAGCTTTCCAACCGCGGCGACTTCAAAGGCGTGACGCCGCGCCTGCTGCCGCTGTTACTCGCCCCTGATCATTTGAACAATGAAGTGTTAGTGAAGGTTGTGATGGATATGGCGCAGCGCGTGGGCCAGCAGGCCTTCGTACGCCAGCAAACCGCGATTTTGAACCGCGTCGATAGCCGGCCGGATTTAGCGAATTATAAAGTGCCGGTGAAAATAGTATGCGGCGAACACGATGCACTGACGCCGCCGGAACATGCGGAAGAAATGAAGAAGCTGATCGGCAAGAACGCCACGCTTCACATCATCTCCGGCGCCGGGCATCTTACGAGCCTTGAGGCGCCGGAAAAGGTGACGGAAATTTTAGAGAGTTGTCTTTAACCGTTTCGTGGCGTTCCGATAATGGCGCGTCGCTGATAGTTGGCGATTTCTTCAGCAGTACGGCGCTCGGCCGCGCGGAACTCAGCTTCAACTAGCTGGTTTTCGAGGTGCGAGCGATGATCTGGCGAAAGCATACGTTCACCGCGAACTGGCATATCGGTGACGCCGAGCGCTTCAAGAATTTCTGGGTTACTATTTGTGGACATCAAAAACACTCCCATAAGGATCGTTATGGGGGGATTCCGATATCACGCCTTACAGCGGCTTGAATAGTTTCGCGTGATGTTAGCTAAAAAGTGTAATCGGCGCGGGGTGAATTAGCCGGAAATAGGCCAGCCGGTGGAGCAAACACAATTGTCATCCCGGCGAAGGCCGGGATCCACGTTCTGCGCAGCAGGTGGGTTTTGGTCGTGTGGCCTGTCGTGGATACCGGCCTTCGCCGGCATGAAAGAACTATTCCTTGAACGGATAAGGCTTCACATCCGAAACATAGGTGATGTAGTTCACCAGTTCCTGCGCGTATTCGGAAAGCGTCAGGCTGAATTCGCGCAAGGATGCCAGCGGCTTGCCGGTGAGCACGCGCGCGATGAATTGAATGACGCCCACAATGCAGGTGATGAAGAACACCGCGTAGAACACCGCGCCGAACAAAACGATGAGGAGAAGGCGCAGCCAGGTGTTTTTATCTTTCACCTGCGTCTTGACGTTCTCTTCCAGCGTGGGCGGCTGCTGGTCATAGGGATTATCATTTTTGTTGGGATCGTACGACATTAGGCACCTCGGCAATCGTTACGCTGTTTTGCCGGAAAACACCTGTAAAAGCAAGCGGCTACAATAAAGTGGCGCTTATTCAAAACTAAGCTAATCTCAGAACCATGACCGAAACGCTCCGGATTGCCCTGGCCCAGCTCAACCCCGTTGTTGGTGATGTCACCAATAATATGCGGGCCATCGAAGCGGCATGGGCCAGCGCCAAGGCGAAGAACGCCGATCTGGTGGTGACGGGCGAAATGAGTATTGCCGGCTACCAGCCTGATGATCTGATTTTACGCGAAGCCTTCGTGAAAGCCTGCATGGATGGCGCGGAGCGTCTGGCGATTGCCACGGCCGACGGCCCCGCGCTCATTATTGGCCTGCCATGGAAAGCCACCGATAAAACGCTGCCCTATAATGCCGCGGCGCTGCTGCGCGGCGGGCGCATCGAGCAGCTGTGGTTCAAATACGATCTGCCCAATTACGGTATTTTCGACGACCGCCGCGTCTTCGCGCAAGGCAGTGTCACGGAGGGCGAGCCGTTTTTGCTGAATGGCACGCGCATTGGCGTCGCCATCTGCGAAGATATGTGGAGCAAGGAACGCGCCGCCAATCTGCAGCGCCGCGGCGCAGAAATCCTGATCGCCATCAACGCCAGCCCGTATGAAACCGATAAAGCGGCTGCGCGCCAGAAAGTGATTGGCGCACGGGTGGGCGAGACGGGTCTGCCAGTTATATATGTGAACCAGATCGGCGGGCAGGATGAAACCGTGTTTGATGGCGGCTCGTTCGTGATGGCTGCGAACGGCAAAACCGCGCATCAGCTGGGTTATTTTGCCGAACAACTCGTGACAACTGAATGGAAGAAGCAGGGCGGCGCGTGGGCCTGCGATACGGGCGAGATTGCAAAGGCCGCGGATAGCGAAGAGACGATCTACCGCGCCCTCATGCTGGGGATTGCCGATTACGTGAATAAAAACAAATTCCCCGGCGTGCTTCTGGGCATGTCGGGCGGCATTGATAGCGCGCTGGTGGCCGCACTTGCTGTGGATGCGCTGGGCAAAGATAAAGTCACGCTGGTGATGATGCCATCGCCCTATACAAGCCGTGAAAGTCTGGAAGATGCGGCTAAAGCCGCCACGCTTCTGGGCTGCGAATACAAAACGATTTCCATCGAGCAGGGCATGAGCATGTTCGCATCCGCCCTCAAAGACCATGTAAAGGGCCGCGATACGGATTTGATGGATCAGAACATCCAGTCCCGCCTGCGCGGGCTTCTGATCATGGCACTCTCAAACGCCACGGGCCGCATAGTGCTGGCGACCGGCAACAAGTCGGAGATGGCAACCGGTTACGCCACCTTATATGGTGATATGTGCGGCGGCTTTGCGCCGATCAAAGACGTTTATAAAACGCTTGTGTTCAAGCTTTCCAAATGGCGCAACCTGCATCGCCCCCAGGGCGCGCAGGGCCCTGCCGGCTTCGTGATGCCGGAGCGGATTATTACCCGCCCGCCCACGGCGGAACTGAAAGCCGGACAGGTGGATCAGGATACGCTGCCGCCCTATGACCAGCTGGATGATATTCTGGATGGCCTCATTGAACGCGAGCAGCCGGTGGAAATCATCGCGGCGCGCGGGCACCACCCGGATGTTGTGCAGAAAGTTTTGCGCATGCTGCGCGCTTCCGAATATAAACGCCGGCAGGCGCCACCCGGCACCAAAATTACCACGCGCGCCTTCGGGCGCGAACGGCGCTACCCGATTACGAACGGGTTTAAACAATAACATCATCCCCGCTTTCGCGGGGATGAGGTGAAGCTACAGGCTGATCCGGTTTTCAATCGGGAAATAAAGATGCGGCAGGTCGATGTGGAAGAGGGGCGCCACGAACATCGCCAGCAGCTGCCACACCAGCAGGAAAACCAATATTTGCCAGACGGCGCGGAACACCACGCGGAACAGCGTGCCGAAGGCAAAATTGCGCTTCTGGTATTTCCAGCCCTGGATGGAGGCGGTGGTGATCAGCCAGTCGATGGTGTCCTGATCGGTGATGCCCAGCCATTGGTCGGGGTTGCCGCGGTGATGCAGGATGAATTCACCCTGCTGCAGCACGCTGGAAGGCCAGTCGGTATGATTAAAAGCCCATTTGCCGGTTTTGCCGTCGGTGAGATTTTCCCACGCCAGGCCATCCACGCTTTTACGCACCGTGATGGGATATTTCTGTTGCGATTTGACGCTGGCCAGATATCCCTGCACGAATGGCTTGGCGGGATCCGGCATGCTTAGTGGTTGCCTGTGTTGCTGCCGCCGGTGCTGGCGCGGTCGTAGGTATCCTGAATCTGGATACGCATTTTGACACGGTGAGCGATACGGTCTTGAACGGCCTTGGGCAGATCGCCCATTTTGAGGATGTTCTTTTTGAGAAGCGCCGTGATCACATCTTCCACCGCGCGGGACATTTCATTGTCGGTGCGGCGCAGTTCGCTGATGGCTTCGGTAATCAGCCCGCGCGAGATGTTGCGTTCCTCAAGAAACTTAAGAATTTCCGGATGGTCATGGGGAACCATTTCCGCGCCGGGCACGGTCCGGACGCTGATTTTAGTAATTTGGCCGGATCCATCACGGATTATGTAGGGCATGAAACAACCTTGTTAACCAAGCTTTAATCGAAAAACTTATTATAGGGCGACTGGCCGGTTACAGGAAACAGGAATCTGCCGGTGATTCAAGGATTTGGCCTCGGCTTTACGCATAATTTTCTTGCGTGTGCAGGGGTCAGATGCCATAGCTTACCGTTATCTTACTGCCCAAAGCGTTTCTATTTCTTAGATTTTTTTCGTGAGGAAGCACCCATGTCTTTCCGTAAGCTGTTGGCTGGAGCTGGCATTTTATTGGCGCTCACCCTGACCTCGTGCGGTACGGGCCAGCGCAACATCACCCTCGACGCCACCCCCGAAGATATCGCGCAAGTCCGCAGCATTGCGATCGCCAGCATCACGGCGCGGCCTTCTGAAACGCTTGAAATGCTTAATTACCAGAAGGGCGCGGTGGTGCGCGTCCTCACCAAGATGGAAACCGAGCTGTACGATTATCTGTTATTGCGCGGCTTTAACGTGATCAACCCGGCGGTGAGCCGCATCGCGTATAACCGCGAGACCGATTACGAAGATCTGTATATCGCCAATTCGCCCGATATCTTGACCAACCTGCAAAGCGGCGCAGAATTCAAGTTCCTGGCGAACAACATGAAGCGCATGGCGCAGACCAATACCATGAAGCCGGCGGCCACCTTCACCTCGGAAGTGCATGAGCCATCGCAATATAACCTCATTCCCAGCATGGATCGCAGCACGACGATTGACCCCACCAAGGTCGATATCGTCTCGAGCCAGAATACCCGCGTATTCCCGCAGCTGGAATTAGGCGCCAACCTTTCCAGCCCGACCATGACCATTTTGGGCGGTGCGGATGATAACCGCTGGGCCAGCGCGGCCATGCGCCGTGGCATTGGCGAAATTACCCGCCGTATCGGTGCGGATGCGGCTGTGCTGATTGATGGCCATTTGCGCCTGGGCCCCCGTGTGGAAGGCTCCATCATTGCCGGCGCCATTGGCGGCGGTACGCGTTACGTGATTTACGAAGGCACTGCCATGCTGATCCGCAACGACGGCTCGATCCTGTCGGTCGACAGCTTCCATGCCTTCTCGGATGACCATGTGTCGGGCGAAGAAAACTACGATCCGCGTCCGCGCACCTTTGCCGGCCTTGCCCGCTTTGAAGCCAACGGCGCCAACCTCAATGACCTGGCCATGCAGGCGGTGCGCAATGCCGCCGATATGGTCGCCAAGACCTACGAGGACGCCTATAAGAAGTACGGCACCGACGGCAACCAGAACAAATCGTTCATGCAAGAACTGGGCGACGCGTTCGACTAATCGTTTAATGGGTGAAGGTGCCGCTTATGGGTGGTTTTAGTCTGTGGCATATTTTACTGGTTCTCGTCGTGATCCTGATTGTGTTCGGGGCCGGTAAACTGCCGCAGGTGATGCAGGACCTGGGCAAGGGCATCCGCAACTTCAAAGCCGGCCTGGATGGCAAAGACGACGAGCAGAAAAAGCTGCCGCCGGACGATAAGTAAATTTATTCATGGTATGCACCGGCGAAAGCCGGTGCCCATCTTTCAACAATCAAAATGCGGATCAATGGGCCCCGTTTTACGGGCGGGGCATACTTCGTATATAGTAAGCCCATGTTTGGAATTGCCTGGCCAGAATTGCTTGTGATCGGTGTGGTGGCGGTGGTGGCCATCGGGCCCAAAGACCTGCCGCCATTGATGCGCCAGTGCGGCCGCATGGCTGGCAAGGCCCGCGCCATGATGCACGAATTCCAGCGCCATTGGGACGAACTGGCGATCGAAGAAAAACCCACGCTGAGCGATATGGAAAAGCAGGCGGATGCGCTGCAGGCGGAGAAATACAGGCAGTTTGGCATAACGCCTGACCAGTTTCTGCCAGTAGAAGAAAAAAAGCCCCCCACAACAAATAGTCATCCCGGCGAAGGCCGGGATCCACGGCAGACCCCATGACGAAGGCTTTGTTTAATGGCTTATCGTGGATGCCGGCCTTCGCCGGCATGACGCGTAGGGGAGATGGCAGAGGTATAGAGCCATGACCGCATCCTTGCCGCCGCCCGACAAAGACGCCGCCATGCCGCTCATGGGCCATCTGGTGGAACTGCGCAGCCGGCTGGTGGCCTGCGTGGGCGTGCTGCTGGTTGCCATCATCGCCAGCTATTTCTTTGCCCCTGATATTTATGCTTTTCTCACTAAACCGCTCAGCGTGGCCATGCACGGGCATGAAACGGGCGTCGCGCGGCGGCTGATCTATACCAACCTCACCGAAGCCTTCATGACGTACTTAGGCGTGGCGGTATGGATGGGCTTTTTTATTACCAGCCCGTTTATTCTCATGCAGGTATGGCGCTTCATGTCGCCGGGTTTGTATGCCAGCGAGCGCAAATTATTCGTGCCGTATTTTATTGCCACCCCTGTGCTGTTTCTGGCGGGCGCGGCGCTGGCCTATTACGTGGTCTTTCCTGCCGCGTGGGGTTTCTTTTTAAGTTTCGAGACGCCGAACGGGGCAGGCGGCCTGCCCATTCAGTTGGAAGCGCGCGTGGGCGATTATTTAAATTTGTGCATGACGCTTATTCTGGCCTTCGGCTTCGCATTTGAACTGCCGCTGGGTCTGGTGCTGCTTGTCCATTTAGGGATTTTGAAGGTGGAGCAGCTGCGCCGCTTCCGGCGCTATGCGATTGTCATCAACACCATCGTTGCCGCGATTATCACGCCGCCTGATGTGATCAGCCAGCTCAGCCTGGCCATTCCGCTATGCCTTTTATATGAATTGGCGGTTTTTGCCGGCGGACTCCTTGAAAAAGCCAACAAAATAAGGCATCTAGAAGTGTAATCTCATCGTCATCCCGGCGAAGGCCGGGATCCACGGTAGGCCCAATAGGATAATTTTTATCTGGTGGCTTGTCGTGGATGCCGGCCTTTGCCGGCATGACAGTTCAGGAACGCATATGCTCGATATCAAACTCATCCGCGACAATCCGAAATGGCTGGATGACCAGCTGGCACGGCGTAACCAGCCGCCGGCCTCAATCGAAGTCTTGAAGCTGGATGAAGCCCGCCGCGCCTTGCAAACCGAATTGCAGGAACTACAACAGAAGCGCAACGAGCAATCCAAGAAAATCGGCGAACTAAAAAGCAAAGGCCAGGATGCCAGCGGCCCGATGGCGGAAGTAGCATCCATCAAGGAACGCACCACCCAGCTGGAAGAGCAGGAAAAAGCCGCCGCTGAAAAAGTGGATGCGCGCCTCGCGATCATTCCTAATGCCCCCGGCGATGATGTGCCGAACGGTAAGGATGAGAAGGATAATAAAGAAATCCGCCGCCACGGCACGCCGCGCGAAATGCCGAAGGCGAAGGAGCATTTTGATATTGGCGAACCCCTCGGCCAGATGGATTTTGACGTGGCGGCCAAGCTTTCCGGTTCGCGTTTCACGCTGCTGCGCGGCCATTTAGCGCGCCTGGAACGTGCGCTTGCCAATTTCATGCTGGATATTCACACGCAGGAATTTGGTTATACCGAAGTCTCCCCGCCGCTCATGGTGCGCTCCGAGACCATGTTTGGTGTGGGCCAGCTGCCCAAGTTCACTGATGATTTATTCCGCACCACGCGCGGCGACTGGCTGATCCCCACCGCCGAAGTGCCGCTCACGGCGGTGGTGATGGATGATATCGTGGATAGTGACCAGCTGCCCATGCGCCTCACAGCCCTTACGCCGTGCTTTCGTTCCGAAGCGGGCGCGGCGGGCCGCGATACGCGCGGCATGCTGCGGCAACATCAGTTTTACAAAGTTGAACTGGTGAGCATCACCACGCCCGAGCAGTCGCCGGCCGAGCACGAGCGCATGACCAATTGC
>JBEHYA010000028.1:0-21130 GCA_048498415.1 Pseudomonadota bacterium | reverse complement strand
CGATCCCCGCGTCATGCAGCTCACCCCCAGCCGCCACCAGACCGACGGCTTTTTTTGCGCCGCCCTCTACCGCGCCCGCCAGCCCAAGCCGCAACTGGCCTAATGGGGCCTAAAACCCACGTTTTGCCCGCATTTGCATCCCCCGCCGGTTTTTATTACCCTCGGGGCTTATTCCAGATTCATGACCCCATAATAAGCAGGACGACGTAATGCCCGATCAGCAGGAACCCATCAAAGGCAACTTAATGCAAGGTAAGCGCGGGCTTATTCTGGGCGTCGCTAACGACCGTTCAATCGCCTATGGCATCGCGCAGGTGCTCGCCGCGCAGGGCGCGGAGCTTGCGATTACCTATCAGATTGAACCCTTGGCCAAGCGCGTCATCCCCCTTGCCCAGCAGCTCGGCGCCACCATCGTCACGCAGGCCGATCTGATGAACGACGAAAGCGTCGATCAGCTGTTCAAAACCATCGAGCAAAAATGGGGTGGCCTTGATTTCGTCGTCCATTGCGTCGCCTTCTCCGATAAGAACGAACTGGATGGCCAGTACGTGAACACCACCCGCGCGAATTTCCTCAATACCATGGATATTTCGTGCTTCACCTTCACAAGCCTCTCCCGCCGCGCCGCCGCGCTCATGAAAAACGGCGGCAGCCTGCTGACGTTAAGCTACATCGGCGCCGAACGCGTGATGCCGCATTATAATGTGATGGGCGTCGCCAAGGCCGCACTCGAAGCCAGCGTGAAATATCTGTCCGTCGATCTCGGCGGCAAGAACATCCGCGTCAATTCCATCTCGGCCGGCCCCATCAAAACGTTGGCCGCCAGCGGTATCGGCGATTTCCGCTACATCCTGCGTTGGAACGAAATCAACGCGCCCCTAAAGCGTAACGTCACGCAGATTGAAGTCGGCAACATGGCCCTCTTCCTCCTCTCCGATATGGGCACGGGCGTCACGGGCGAAAACATCCACGTCGATGCCGGCTATCACAATGTGGGCATGGTCGCGGTGGATGAAATCGACAAGCTCGGCGAGCTGGTCACCAACATGCAGGCCGTTAAGGCAGCGAATAGTCAGTGACCCCTCAGGCATCCCCGCGAAAGCGGGGATCCAGTTTGGTTATTGGATAGAAAACAAGAGAAACTGGATTCCCGCCTACGCGGGAATGCCTGAAAGAGCATAGAACCAATGACCGCTGGCAATTCATTCGGCAGCCTTTTCCGTTTCACTACCTGGGGCGAAAGCCATGGCCCGGCAATCGGTGTCGTCATCGATGGTTGCCCGTCGCTGATCGATTTATCCGAAGCCGATATCCAACCCTTCCTCGATAAACGCCGCCCCGGCCAGTCGCGCCACACCACGCAGCGGCAGGAAGCCGATGCCGTAAAAATCCTCTCCGGCGTCTTCGAAGGCAAAACCACCGGCGCACCAATCAGCCTGATCATCGAGAACACCGATCAGCGCAGCAAAGATTACAGCGACATCAAAGACAAATTCCGCCCCGGCCATGCCGATTACACCTACCAGGCCAAATACGGCATCCGCGATTACCGCGGCGGCGGCCGCCAGAGCGCGCGCGAGACCGCCTGCCGCGTGGCCGCAGGCGCCATCGCCCGCAAAATCTTGGGTAACATCACGGTGCGCGGCGCGCTAATTCAGGTGGGCCCGCATAAAATCGACCGCGCCCGCTGGAACTGGGCCGACGTGGAAAAGAACGACTTCTTCTCGCCCGATGCCGTCGCCGCCCAGCACTGGGCGCAATATCTAGATGAAGTGCGCAAAAACGGTTCTTCCACCGGCGCCATCATTGAAGTGGTGGCATCCAACGTGCCCGCCGGTTTGGGCGAGCCGGTCTACGACAAGCTGGATAGCGATTTGGCGCGCGCCATGATGACCATCAACGCCGTGAAGGGTGTAGAAATTGGCGATGGTTTTGCCGTGGCCGCCTTAAGCGGCGAGGAAAACGCCGATGAAATGTTGGCTGGCAATCCGCCAAAATTTTCCAGTAATCACGCTGGTGGCATTCTGGGCGGCATTTCATCCGGACAAGACATCGTCGTGCGCTTTGCCGTGAAGCCCACCAGCTCCATCCTTAACCCCCGCAAAACGATTGATGTGGCCGGCAAGGATACAGATATTTCCACCAAAGGGCGGCACGACCCCTGCGTTGGCATCCGCGCCGTGCCGATTGGCGAAGCGATGATGGCCTGCGTTCTGGCCGATCATCTCCTTCGCCATCGCGCCACACGCTTGTAATACCTGCATAATCAATTTGCCCGCTTGACGTGTTAATGCTTGAAGCCGAAAATAGCCCTATTGGTTATTTTGAGCACTCAAACCATGTATCAACAGACGCCTCAGGCCTCGACTTACGACCGCTGGCAGCGCTGGGCTAAATCGCTGGCACGGCAATACCGGCTGGTGGAAGCCGCTTATAAAAACCATGGCGAGCCGCAGAAGGCCGAAAAAATCGCCGCTTTCGTGCAGCGCCTGTCGCTCTTCATCGATCCCGCCGCGCATGCCGCGGAACTCGCCAAACAGAACTTCGCCGTCAAAGGCACGCTCGATTCATTGCGCCTGCTCTCGCTCACCATGCTGAAAGGCATGTTCGAACAGGCGCTCGCCGATATGCCGGCCATCTCCGGCGATATGCGCAAAATTTTTAACTCCAGCGCCTATGGCGACTGCAACGGCCGCGAAGCCACCGATATTTTCAAAGGCCCCCATTCGGCCATTGGCGAAGGTATCGGCTCGGGCGATGCGGAAGATTCCGGCAACCTCGCCTGGAACCTCATGGATCTATTG
This sequence comes from Pseudomonadota bacterium, assembly GCA_048498415.1. Taxonomy (GTDB): domain Bacteria; phylum Pseudomonadota; class Alphaproteobacteria; order UBA9219; family RGZA01; genus JBEHYA01. Next base: position 18,326 of record JBEHYA010000028.1, on the reverse strand, counting down.
CAGGAAGCCGAATATGGCGGCGATGCCTATCTCCAGCGCGGCCTTAACCAACAGGAAGCCGCTGAAGCCGCGGATGGTTACGCCGCCCAGGGCGGCCCCACGCGCGGGCCCACCCATTTCGGCCGGCGCACCACCGATAGCGGCGGCATCGAATAAACCTGCTATTTCTTCAGGTTCGCTGATAACCATTTCCGATAGTATTTTCACCATGGCGCGCCCCCGCCCGAAAATGGTAAATTAACCTATGGCCCAGCGATTAAGTGAACGCGCACCCTTTAACGATTGGTGGTACTGGACGGAATGTCTGGTCAAGCGCTTCAACACGGCCGAAGGCATCTACCGTGAAGATGGCGAAATGGAACGCGCGATCGAAATCGGCAGCCTCTCCAAACGCCTTAAAGAAAATATCATGGTGCCGGTGGAAGCCATGCGTAAAGGCATGAAGACCCCCGAAGAAAAAGCCCGCGTCAAACAGCTGGAAGAAGACGCCATTTACGTCTGCGCCGGCCTGTTCCGCGAAATCCTGTTCGATTTTCCGTTTATCTCGTCGGCCGTGCAAAGCTTTATCGGCGTGCGCTGGGATGAACTCAGCTGGGACGAAGCCCCCGAAGAATTCGATGAATTCGGCAACCCCGGCACCCGAAAAAAACGCAGCAGCAGCGATGACCGCATCATCGAACTGTTCTGGGGCCCCCGCGCGCGCCAGGATGAAGGTATCCGTTCAGGCCGCGTGGAAGATGGCGGCCTGCCGGGCATCTTGTTCAACCTGATGCTTGCTGAAAAAACCACCAGCAACCGCACGCCCACCGAATACGGCCAGTTCATGCAGATCGCCGCCAACCAGCAATTCCTGCAGGTCATGCAGAAACACGAAAAAGCCGGCGTGCAGGTCAACTTCAAGCCGCCCGGTGGCATCTAAAGCCGGATTCGGTTTCATTCGCGTCATTGCCAGCCTTCCGGCATACGCTAGAATTCAATCATGCAGCAGAAAAAGCTCGCGCAGTATTTAGACCGCTGGAAAGAAAACGCCATCCTCACCCCGGCGCAGTCGGATGCTATTCTTTCTTTTGAACGCGGCCGCCATGCCAAGAGCCCCGTGGCCGAATGGTCGCTGATGCTGCTGGGCGGCTTTGCCATGCTGCTTGGCCTTGGCGCCATCATCACCGCCAACTGGTCGGAAATCCCCGGCATCGCCAAACTTATCGCGCATGGCGTGATGTCGTTCCTGATTGCGTTTGCCTTTTATACCAAGCGCAATGATCAGGGCTGGCTGCGCGAAGCGTTGCTGTTGCTCTTTTTCGGAACCAACCTCACCTTCATCATGCTCATCGGCATGGTCTTCCATCAGCAGGCCGATCCTTTCTGGGCTCTGCTGCCCTGGATCGTGATCAGTTCGCCAGTCGTCGTTGGGTATGCGCGCACGAATTTCGTTGGCTTCATCTACGCGCTTGGTCTTGCGGGGCTGATCGTCTCGCTTTTCTGCACCAACTTCGTGCCCCGTACCGAAGCGATCACCTCGCCTCTCTATGATACTGTTTTATGGGGCGTGATGGCATCCGCTGGCCTCCTCGTATTAGGCCAGTCGCGCGGGCTCCATCAACGTTTCCCCGCCTGCGCCCACGGCATCCAGCGTCTTAGCCTGCTGGCGCTTGTGGTGGGGGCCTGCGTTTCCTTCGTCGCATGGCGCTTTTCCGAAGCACCCAATGCGTTTACCAGCAACCCGGCGGAGATGATTATCGGCACTTTGGCCTTGCTCACGCTCATAGGCTTGGCATGGAAAGGCCGCACCATCTGGCAGCCCATGCCGGCCCTGCTTGTTTTTGGCAGCACGCTGGTGCTTGGCTTCGTCAGCCTCGCCCGGCCCTCTAATGGCCATCTCGATGTCATTGGCGCGGTATTCTTTATTATCTATTGGTTGTGCATCGGTTTTGCAGGCCGCCTGATGGGCATGCGCGGCATCGTCTCGCTCGCTATCTGGCTGATCGCTATCCGCCTGTTCGTCGCCTTCCTCGAAACCTTCGGCAGCCTCAGCCTGACCGGCTTTGGCCTGATTATTACCGGTCTTCTGTTCGTTGGCCTTGGCGTTCTCGCCCGCCGCACCCAAAAATGGCTGGAGCGCACCGATGCCCGCTAATCCCGATCGCCGCCTGCTGATCTTCCTCGCTCTGCCCTTCATCGCTTTCGCCATTATGATTGGCATGAACGCCGGTCCATTAGCCGAAAGTGAAGTGGCCGAATACACTTTTCCTATCGCCGGCTACGATCCGCGCGATCTTTTGCATGGCCATTATTTAGAAGTAAATATCGATCATGAAGTAAGTGGCAAAGTTGAGGATAGCGCCCCAAAGGATTGCATGTGCATTGCGAATGCCAGCGATAATGTAAAGCATCTCAAAGCGCGTAATGTCGGCTGCGAAAGCATGCCGGAGATATGCCCCGTCATGATTTATGCGCATTGGAATGACGAAGGGTATTCTCTCTCCCGCCATTACCGCGTTTTCATACCCGAGACCCGGGCGGACGAGTTACAGAAAATCCTACGTGACCAGCCGGAGCGGCTGCGCCTTCATGTTCGTGTTCAAGATAAAGAGCTAAAAGTTCTGGGCCTGCGCCTTGACGGCAAAGACGTCAATTAAGCATTCACGGCTTTGGCTTCTTCGCCAACCGGTTCGCCGCGCCACATCATGATGAAGCGCATGGCGTTTTCGTAATCATCGGTCTTTAAATGCTCGATGCGGCCGATGTTGAAATTGCCCAGCACGGCTTTCTGCAGTTCTTCAACGGGCGTATCCGTATCCACCGCGGTGTACGCGAGGAACGAGAGGATCGACATCTGTTCGGATTTGGTGATGGAGCGATGGCCATTGGCCAGCCAGTTCATGACGTCGAACCGGGTATTACGGCTAAAGCGTTTGGTGGAATTATCATCCAGACTCATCACGCGCCTCCCTGTAGGGGTTTAGTTACCCTACCACATCCGAAGGCATTTGTCTGAAAGTAAGATGTGACGATACGCGGAATGACTACGCATTCGCAGCATACATACAAATTATATTTGAATTGGCCCTAAAGCTTAGCCTTGGCGAGCTTTATAGCGCGGGTTCTTCTTGTTAATAATATAAACCCGGCCCTTGCGGCGAACCAGCTTGCAGTTGGCATCGCGTTTCTTGAGGGCTTTGAGCGAATTGGCGATCTTCATAGCTAAACCTGTTATTTCTTATTTCGGGCCGGAAAGTAACGACGCAACGCGGCCTAGTCAACCAAATAAACCCCAAAACGACCACATCCCCTTTTATGTCACGCTGCCTTGAAAAGACCCTGTTTGATTCCCTTTTTTTCTTACGAAAACGCACCAAATCACTCTAGGATTGGCTTAATTCGGTATTAACCCTTTTTGTTTAGGATTATCCACAGGTGGGTATAAGTTTACTGAAGCAGTACCCATACAGGGCGCCACAGGGTTTAAAATCCAGGCCCCCGGAAGGAGAACGGCAATAAGCAAGCGTTCGACATTCCAGTCCGACTTATGCTGGGCAGCCAGTTCCGCCCGCCGTTCCGTAGCGTTTTCTAACGCCCAATCAAATAGTTATAAAAACCAGCTCACGCGCCGCATGAACCATGCGGCCATTGAGAACGCCATGACGGACGGCGTTTTTTGCAACCAGACCCCTTCAATGGGGCAAGGAGTAGCACATAATGGGTAAACGCTCAGGCAAGTTCCAGTCTAAGCATAAGAATAAAGATAATGTCGAGGTGCTGTTCAATCAGCCCTGGCACCCATTAAAAGGCAACGAAGAACATTTCGAAGAACGGCGCGATCAGAGCTATATCCGCAAGATCAAGCCGCAGAACAATAATCAGGCCCTGCTCATGCAGGCCTTGGCTGAAAACAATCTCACACTCGCCGTCGGCCCTGCGGGTACGGGTAAAACCTATCTTGCCATCTCCGCCGCGGTGGAAGCGCTCGAGGCCGGCACGGTCGATCGTATCATTCTCTCCCGCCCCGCGATTGAAGCGGGCGAAAGCATCGGCTTCCTGCCGGGCGACCTGCAGGAGAAAATGGCCCCGTACCTTCGCCCGCTCTACGACGCGCTAAACGACCGCATCGGCGGCAAGCGCCTGAAACAGCATTTGCAGGAAGGCGCCATTGAAATCGCGCCCATCGGCTACATGCGCGGCCGCACGCTCAACAACGCCTTCGTGGTGATTGATGAAGTGCAGAACTGCACATACAGCCAGATCAAAATGCTGCTCACGCGCCTTGGCTGGCATTCCACCATGGTGCTCACCGGCGACCCCGATCAAAGCGACCTTCTGGAAGGCATGTCGGGTTTTGCCGATATCGCGGCCAAGCTGGAAGACGTGAAAGGCATCGCCGTCGTGCGCCTCACCGCGCAGGACGTGGTGCGCCACCCGCTGGTCGCCAGCATGCTGGGCAAGATCTAAACGCGCTAAAAAGTACAACGCACTTTGGCAGCCGGCGGGATAAAATCCGCCGGTTAACCAAGCTTGTGACTTTATCGGCTCAGATTTTTGTGGCCAGATTGGCCCCATGCAACATCACGGGCCGCAGCATGAATCCTATGCCGAATGGCAAGCCGCCAAACAGGCGCTGCTTGGCAACGACCCGCAGCTGAGAAAGCTTTATGCGAAAGCACTCGCCCGGCGCACATGGCTGCCGGATGAACACATCCCCACCCTGGCTGAAATCGCGGATATCGCCAATCATCGCCACGTCGCCGCCGGCTGGCTGATCAAACAGATCGGCAACGGCGCGCTGCATACAACCGAACTCGAAGACGCCCAAACGCTTATTCATATCTTCGAGCGCCACAAACAGGCCATGGCGCCATCCCAGCGCGATATCGCAGCCTATAAATCATTCGCTGATTTCCGGCGTTGCGTAAAAAGCTTTTTCACCGCCTACGCGCTGCCCCACGTTAACAAGCATCAAGCCGCCGTCCTCGCGAATGGCGAAGCCGAAGTCATCGATCAGAGCGAACAGTATACAGCCGTCCGCATCAAAAGCGTGGCCGCGGCCATCGCATTTGAATCGGGGCGCAACTGGTGCACGTCGTATACCCGCGCGCCCAATCTTTTTTACAGCTACGCCAGCGCCGGTGCCGTCATTGACCTCATCAATGAACACGGCCACGCCCGGTATGGCCTATGCTATAACCATGTAAACAATATCAGTAATTACAGGGTCGGACTTGTTGATCTTCTAAAACATGATCCCAGCCTGATACCCGTGCTGGAAGACTATCTTATTCTTCATATCCAGGGGCGCTACCTGGCAAACGAAGACGAACCTTTCCGTTTGCAGGATTTTCCGGAACGCTACCACACCCCGCGCCTGTGCGCCGCCGTGGAAGCCAAGGGGATCGCCGACCGTAACGCTTATGCCGCTGGCGAGATGGAACCCGAGCACCCCAGCCTGCAATTGCGCTACCATTATACCCTTATGGATATACCCTTCGCTCAACGCACCATGGATATGTATAGCCGCGCGATCAACGAGTTCATCCGTTTCAAGCAACTCGGCAACCTCTCGCTGGTGCTTCCCGAAATGCCCGCCGACATCGCCGATGCGCTGGTAGCTAAACATGGCCTGCTGTTTGGCAAGGAAGGCTATATCGACGCAAAAAGCCAACCCGCGCCGGTGCGGCCCGCCGGCGTTGCCGCGCCGCGCATTGAATCGGTGGACGATCTGGAAAGCTAAAATCCCTTATGCCGCTTTTATACAGGCCGTGTTAAGCTTGCGGCCATGCAGGACGATCTCGATAAACAGCTCAAAGCCTTCGACCAGAAATACCCCGGCCGCGTGCCGAGTGAAAAACAGCTGGCCGAAGAAGAAGCCAACGACCAAAGCAAGGCGTCTGCCACACGCATCGCCTACGAGATGCTGGGCGCCATTCTTTTCTTTGGCGGCGTGGGCTATCTTATCGATAAACAGTTCAACACCACGCCGGCGTTCACCCTCGGCCTTTTCTTCCTCGGCTTTGCGGCGGGCATGTATAACGCCTGGCGCGCACTGAACGGCTATGATGGCCGCGTAGGCTTACGCAAAAAATAGGGCACCGGCCCAAACATCTCGCAGCTGCGCAACAAAAACGGCTACGAAAAGCCCCGTCCCTATTGGCTTTTTCAGCCCCTGATTTCCATTTGACTTTTGGGCGGGCGTTAAGGATAAGAAGGCCATCAAATCGAATCCGTTTTAACGCCCTTTTCCACGTTTTTCCCGCCCCGATGGCCTCTCCGCTTCATCAATTCGAGATCCACACCCTCATCCCCATCAAGGTGGGCGGGGTCGATATTTCGTTCACCAATTCCTCGCTGCTCATGATTTTAGCGGTGCTCAGCTCGGCCGCGCTTATCATGCTGGGCATGCGCAACAAATCCATGGTGCCGGGCCGCGCCCAGTCGCTGGTGGAAATCATTTACAACGGCATCTCGGGCATGGTGGGCGATATTGCCGGCCATAATTCAAAACCCTATTTCCCGCTCATCTTCACGATCTTCATCTTCATCCTGTTCTGCAACATGCTGGGCATGATCCCGGGCAGCTTCACAGTGACCTCGCACATTCTGGTCACCTTCGCGCTGGCTGTGCTGGTGTTCCTCACCGTGACATTGGTTGGTCTGTTCCGCCACGGCTTTAAATTCTTCACGCTGTTTTTGCCGCACGGCACGCCGGGCTGGCTTATTCCCATCATCGTACCGCTCGAAATTTTCTCGTTTCTCGTGCGCCCGTTCAGCCTTTCCATCCGACTTTTCGCCAACATGCTGGCGGGCCACATCGTCATGAAGGTGTTTGCCGGTATGGCCGCAGGCGTTGTTTTTGCCGCCGGGCTTCTGCCGCTGGTCGGCATCATTCCCGTTGCCATGAACGTTGCCATGATCGGCTTCGAATTCTTCGTGGCCGGCCTGCAAGCTTTCGTTTTCGCCATTCTGGCGTCCGTGTATATGCACGACGCGCTTGAATTACACTAATCCATTAATCACAACAGGAGAAAAACATGGATCCGCAATCTGCAAAACTTATCGGCGCTGGTATCGCGATGATCGGTGCGCTCGGCGCCGGCGTCGGTCTCGGCAATCTGTTCGCCGCATGGCTGGGCGCTATTGCGCGTAACCCGGCGGCTGCCAAGCAGCTGAACGGCACCGGCTTCATCGGCTTTGCCGCCACTGAACTCGTGCTGCTGATGTGCTTCGCCGTCTCGTTCCTTCTGATGAACAAGTAAGCGATAAAGGGTTCCGGCCAATGCGGCGCCTTGCTTCTTATCTATCGGTTCTCCTGCTGGCGTTAACGCTAGTGGCGTCTCCTGCTGCGTATGTGTATGCGGCGGAAGAACCGGCGGCTTCACCGGAAGCCGCAAAAGAAGAAGCAGGCCTGCCGCAGGCCGATACCTCCCGCTTCCCCAGCCAGATTTTCTGGCTGGTCATCACCTTTGGCCTCACCTATGTGCTGATGCGCTATGCCGCATTGCCCAACGTGGAAGAGATCGTCAGCGTGCGCGAACGCCGCATCATTGCCGATATCGAAGAAGCCAAGCAGCTCAACGAGCAGGGCAAAAAGCAGCTGGCCGAATATGAAGGCCGCTTGGCTGCCGCCCATCGTCAGGCGCAGGAAGTCTATCAGCTCAGTTCGGAAGAGAACCAGAAGAAGGCGATGCTGCGCACCAACGCGCAGAACCAGACAATCGAAAACCGCCTGGCCGAAGCCGAACAGCGCCTCGCCATCCTCAAGCAGCAAACGCTTAGCAGCATCGACACCGAAATCGAAGCCGTGGTGGGCCAGATGGTTTCCAAGCTCACCGGCACCGCCCCCAATGCGGCGGAAGTCAAAGCCGCGATCTCGAAAGTGAAGGGTGCCTGAGATGTTGCAGGATTTAACCTTCTGGTTCGGCGTTTCCTTTATTCTGTTCATGTTCGTGTTCTGGTTTGCCGTGCGCAAACCCATCCTGCAGATGCTGGATGATTACAGCGCGCGCGTGAAAGCGGAAATGGACGAAGCCGCCCAGATTTACGCCGAAGCCCGCCTGTTCATCACTGACGTGCAGATGAAGAACACCAACGCCGGCCGCGAAATTGATGGCATTCTGAATTCCGCCCGCCAGCAGGCCCAGCTCATCCGCGAGCACGCCGAACGCGACCTGGATGTGCTGTTAGAACGCCGCGAAAAGCAGGCCCTTGAACGCATCACCATTCTTGAAGACCAGATGGCCGGCGACGTGCGCCGCCATGCCGTAGATACCGCCATGAAAGCCGCCGAATACATCCTGCGCACCCGCCTGGATGCGTCGGCAGATTCGGCCATCATCGACGGCCAGATCAACACCCTCGCCGCCGGCCTCAAGAAGGTCGCGTAACACCCCCAATGTACGTACCGGCGAAAGCCGGTACCGATCTATCCGCAACTTGATTGCTGAACCATGGGCCCCGTTTTCCAACGGGGCATACGTTTCATACATCACCCGAAACGTTCTTTTTTCATTCCGGCTATTCGGCAACCCTCATGCGCGCGTATGATTTTGCCCATGGGCAAGACCGCTTCCATCGCACGCAACCGCGCACCGTTTAAATCCGGCAACCGCTCGGGCCGTCTCATCACCCTGCCCCCGCGCGACGTCCCGCTGTTCGAGCCCATCGTGATCGTGTTCGAACCCACGCCGCATGCGTCAGCCAGCATGAACGGCGGCCTGCTCTGGCTGGCACTGCCCGCATTGTTCGCCAGCATGGTCGCCCTCGCCGCCATCTTCATGCAGGCATCCCCGCCGCAAAACTTATTCATCCCCGCCCCGTCGGTCGCAGCGCCGGCCCTGCCCAGCTTCACCACGCCCATCAACCAAGGCAGCGTCACCATCGCGCCCCTGCCGGAACGCGCGTTCACGGGCCTCAGCTTCTATCACGATGCGCCAGCTAGCCCGCCGCCGGCGCCTGTCGATATCGTGCCGCTCATCGCCAGTCTTCCCGTCGGCAATCTGCCGAAACCGGCTGAAAAACCCGAAGTCGTCGCATTTTCCATTGATATCGATCAGGAATATGTGCCTTCCGTCACCGATAAAGCCGCGCAGGCGGCCATGGCCGGCGATAACGAAAAAGCCATCCGCCTCTATACCCGCGCGTTAAAACAAGACCCATCGGATAAGCAGGCGCGCCACAACCTCACCGCTTTATTGCTGGATGAAGCCGCCAAACTGGATGAAGCCCACAAAACCACCAAAGCCATTGCCGCGTATAAAAAAGTTTTAAGCACCGGCAGTCGCAGTGAAAATCTGGATGATGTACGCGCGCGGTTGAATTATTTGACGCACCGTCACCCTTAATGTCATCCCGCGCTTGACGCGGGATCCCATGGTAACGCTTCTTTTGGAAAAGAAAACCAAATGGGATCCCGGATAGCGCAAGCGCGCTTCCGGGATGACAGATCATTCCCCAATCAAGCGCACATCGTTCTGCAAATTCAAAAACACTTCCTGCCTGGCATCGCCTTTTTGCCATTTCACATGCGCATCCTGCGCGCTGGCATCGACAACCGTAATGTCATTCTTCGTCTCGCCCGGGCGGTAGGCGTCGCCGTTAATCCACACCGTCCAGTCATTGGGGCCGTTGTAAATCACGGCATCCAGCTTCATGGGCGGCATGGGCTCCACGGGCTTGGGCGCGGCCGGCTGTTCCATCGCCATCAAAGGGGCTGGGGCCGGGATTTGCACGATTTTCGGTGGTTTAAACAGCGTAATCAGGCCAAAGGCCAGCCCCGCCACGCCGAACACGAACATGAGAATGGAAACATCTTCGCGCAAAACTAAACGATTGTGCCGGCTCTTGAGCCAGTCCGGCGCAAACGGCAGCGCGGGCTTGCGCCGGCCTGCTACCCGCGCGAGCAGCGCCAGATCCAGCTCAAACGCCGGCGGCACGCCCGCGCTGTTCGCATGGCTGGCCGTGGGAGCTTCCAGCGCAATCACGCGCACGCGCTGCGCCTGCAATTCGGGCGCCATGCCGATATCTTTCAGCATCGGCGGCACGAACAGCTGCACGGCGATGCCATTGCCATCTATGCCAAGCCGCGGCAGAAAACCCAGCGTGGTTTTGATATGCTCGGCGATCTCACCCGCCAGCTCCGGGCTTGCCTGACTGGGCGATAAATCGGTATGCACGCGGGTGAGCACCGCCGCGCCATCCTTGATCACCACCTGCCGCAGGCCCGTGGCTTCACCCAAAAACAGCCGTAAAACCGGGTTTTCCTGCGGCACATCTGCCAGATCTTCCGAAATCGCCGCGCATTCCAGCGCATAAAAGCCCAGCGGCTGCACCGGGTTGCCGATGTGATAGAGGGCTTCCAGTGCCGGGCTAATCCGCTCGTCATTCGCCATGCCGGCATGCTGCGCGCGCGCCATGCCGTTGCGGCGCATCACCGCCGAGCCGCCCATGACGGCCTTGGGAAAATGATACGCATATTGCCGCGCGACCAGCTGGCTTTGCTGCCACGGCGAGACGCGCGGCAGATCATCCGAACGCACATCCAGCCCGTCGCTATCCAGATAAATGCTCAGCGTGCCATCGGGCCGCGCCAGCAGCGCTTCGCCCAGCATATTGTGCATGGCTTCGCCATAGGGCAGCACCCACGCACGGTCAAGCGCGGCGCCGAAATACTGCAATAAAATGGCGGCACGCGTGGCCAGCAATAAGGTGAAATGGTTCTGCATAATCTAGTTCGCAAGCATGGCGTTGAGCCCGTGATACAAAGGATACATGACCCCTGACACGATTGCAGCCAAAATAAGCCCCACGCCCAGCGTAATTCCCAGGCTGGCGCCTTTTAAAAGTGCATCCGCCGCCGCCTCGCTTTGCCGTTGGTAAAGCTGCGAGACATGCCGCAGGCTTTCCACTAAATCCCCGCCATCCTCGCCCACGCGCAGCAAACGCACCACATACGCCGGCACGCGCATCCCGCTTTCAAACGACTGGCTTAGGCTTTGCCCGCGCTGCACCGCTTCCGCCACCCGCGCGAATTCGGCCGCCAACGCCCGGTTGGGCGACAGGTTTGGCAGCACATGTAAGGCATCCATCGCCTGCATGCCGCTGGCGATCATCGCTGCAAATAAATAGGTAATCTGCGCCAGCGCGCTTTCGCTCACCAGTTTTCCCACCAGCGGCATGTTCAGTACAATACCATCCCACCACAGCGCCCAGCCTTTGCTTTGCCGGTACATCACCCAGTTGATCACGAAAAATACCACGCCGCCCGCCAGCACCGCGGTTAACAGATAACCCAGCCCATGCAGCACGCCCAGCAGCACTTCCGCATACCACGGCATTTTGCTGCCCGTGATGCTGAGCAACTGCGCCACCTGCGGTACCGCTACATTCATCAGCACGCTCACCGCCGCGATTGCCAGCGTCAGCTGGATGAATGGGTACGTCAGCGCGCTCCGCATCTTGCGCTGGAAGCTGTCTTTCCATTCCAGGCTTGATTGCAGATACGAAAACGCCTCTGCCAGCCGCCCGGTTTTCTCGCCGGCTTTCAGCAACAGCTCAAACAGCGGGTCAAATTCCTGCCCCGCCTCATGAAATGCCTCCGATAATAACCGGCCATTGGCAATGGCGCTGCGCACGCCTGTCAGCGAGGCGCCCAGCTTCGGCGATACCGCCTCCGCCACATCGCCCAGCGCAATATGCACAGGAATACCAGCCAGCAGCATCGCGTGAATATGCCGGCATAACACGGCTTGATCGGCGAGTGGCAGGCGCGAACCCCGCCGTTCCATAACCGCCGGCTTGCAGGAAATCAGGCTCAAGCCCTGCCCGCGCAAAATTTCAAACAGCTCGCTCTCATGCGCCGCGGCGGAATGGCCGCGTTTGGCCACGCCCCGCCTGTCCACCGCATGGTAGCTATAGCTTGGCATCGTCGCGCGCCCCGAACAGATCCACCTTGGCCATCAGCGCCTGCAAACTCACGCGGCCTTCTTCCAGTTTAGCCAAACCATCTTCCTGCAAGCTCACAAAGCCTTTGCGTTTGGCGGCAGAACGCATCTCCGCACGCCCAGCACCCCGCGCGATCAAATCATCCACCTCGCCATCCACCGGCAAGATTTCGGATATCACCACGCGGCCCTTATAGCCGGTATTCCCGCACACCGCGCACCCCCGCGCCACGCCCACCGCGCGGATATCCACGCCGCAATCCTTCAAAATCGCGCGTTCTTCGGCGTTTGGTTCCCGCATATCCTTGCACTGCGGGCACAGTTCACGCACCAGCCGCTGCGCTACGCTGCCAATAATGTGGCCCGCCATCAAACCGGGGCTGATGCCGAATTCGCGCAAGCGTGGAAACACGCCGAAGCAATCTTTCGTGTGCAAAGTGGCAAATACCTGATTACCTGTCATCGCGGTGCGCAATCCCATCTGCGCCGTATCGGGGTCGCGGATTTCGCCGATCAGCACCACATCCGGGTCCTGCCGCAAAATCGCGCGCACGCCGTCGGCAAAGCCCAACTGATGCTGCTCGCGCACCTGCGTCTGCCGCACGCGCGGGATCATATATTCAATCGGGTCTTCCAGCGTCATCAGGTTTTTGGTGTCGTTGTTGAGCAGCTGAAGCAGCGCATACAGCGTCGTCGTCTTGCCGCTGCCCGTCGGCCCCGTGATCAGCAGCATGCCCTCTGGCCGCTGGATAAGCCGCCGCAACCAGCCTTCCTGCAAATTCGAGAATCCCAATTGTTCCAATGGCTGCAACGCCCGGCGCTGATCAAGCACGCGGATGACGATGTTTTCCCCATGCTGGGTCGGCAAAATCGAGACGCGGAAATCCACCGCCTGCCCATCAATGGTGAGATTAAACCGTCCATCCTGAATATTGCGCGTATCCACAATATCCATGCCGGCCATCACCTTCAGGCGCTGCGCCATCATCGGCCAGTGGCTGCGATGCAAAAGCGTGAGTACCTGCAACGTGCCGTCAATGCGAATACGCACCCGCACGCTTTGGGCTTCGGGCTCCAGATGAATATCGGAAGCATGCGCCGCCACCGCCTGTTCCAATAGCGCCTGCACGGCTTCTACAACCGGCTGTGGCGCCTCGCCCAGCGGCGCCTGCTCCATCTCGCTCAGCCAATGGCCGAAATTGCGCTGCGTATCATAGGCGCGGGTAATAAACGCCGCCACATCGCTTTCCCCCGCCAGCCTGAGCGCCAATTCCGCACCTTTTGGCATCACGCGCCGGAAATAATCCAGCGCCCGCACATCGAACGGGTCGCTGAGCGCCAGCGTGAACACATTATTTTCCAACGCCAGCGGCACGGCTTTAAACTGTTCGCACGCCGCCGCATCCGCCAGTTCCAGCGCATCCGCATCCGGCAGCACGCCGCGCAAATCCGCGATTGCATGGCCCGTCTGCGCTTCAAGCGCCTTTAACACCGCCTGCTCTTTCACAAAATGCAGCCGCAGCAGCACGCGGCCCAATAAATCATGGCTGGTTTTCTGGTCGTGCAGCGCCAAACGCAACTGGTCCGCCGTCAAATGCCCTTCACGGCACAGCCACTCGCCCATCTTGGGCGGGGCGGATGATTTGGCGTCATGAAAAGCAATCACGCTCATGGCTTTATGTTCCCGAACTGCCGCAGGCGGGCCCGCCCAAATACGTCACCAACGCATCACGGCTTAAATACAGTGTACGGTCGTCATACGCATCGCCCGATACCGCCAGCGGCAGATAATCCGCGAAATTTCCATTGTTACTGGTGCGCGCATTGCACTGCTCGCCCCCGCCGGTGCTTGAACACACCGCTTGATTGCCTGGAAAATCCACCTGCCCGATAATCAATACCGAGCGCTGGATATACGCGCCATAATGGTTGCGCCCATGGCTGATCAGCATCACCGCGGCTTCCGTCGTGCCGGTGCCGCGCTGGTTAACAATCAGCGATTTATGCTGGCCGCTGCTAAAATTCTGGCACAGCCCCGCACGTCGCAGGCCCGTGGTCGCCGTGGTGCACGGCGCGGCATCGCCCGCCTTGCACACGGTTGTGGGCGGCGTGGCAATCGCGCCAAACAACGCGCCGCCGGTCATGCCCTTATCCACCGCATAGCTCAGCCAATAGCCATAGCCATCACGCCCCATGGTCTCCGAAATACCCAGCGCGCGGAACGGCACCATGCCCACATCCACCGCGCAGGTGCCGCAGAAACCGTTATTCGTGCCGGTAAAACTGGCCGTGCCGTAATTGGTATTCAGGCCAAGCGCCGGGTTATAGGGGCATGGAATGCAGCCATTGGCCTGCACATAAGCGGCAATCGCCTGCATGGCGCCTTCCAGTTTGCGGTCGGTTTGCAGCAACTGCTCGTCCGCCCGTAAATTCAGGAACAACGGCACCATCAGCGCCATCACGCTGCCAATAATGGCCAGCGCAATGGCGGTTTCCGCCAGGGTAAAGCCGGCTGATCTTACAACGCGGTGCATAGCACGTAACTTGTGCCTTCCACATAGGCCGCCGTGGCCGCCGTGATCGACGTGCCGCCGCGGATCGTCCCCGTGGTTGCATCGCCATCATCCAGCCGCTGGTCGAGAATAATCGCCGCCGCGCCGGGAACATTGCTCAGGCAGCGCACATTGGTGCCCACATCAAAATCCGTGGCGGCAAAGGCGCCGTTCTGAACGCCGATCACGCCGCCAAACGGGTTGCCGGGCGGCGTATCGTCGCCGCCGGTGCCTTTAATCAGGCCCGCCGCGCGTAAATGCCCCCACACCATGCCGCTTTCCGCGGCGCCATCGCCATCGGCCGCGGTGATATTCTTGGCTTCAAACGTGCTGGTCAGGGTGGCCGCGCCAATCACCCCGTTGCCGCCGCCGCTATGGGTGACGCCGTTATTGCTGAAACGTTGCTTGGCCTGCGCATCGTCGCCCGGCAGCGCATTATAATTCTGGTTATAGCTGGCCACCGCCGCCTGCACCGCCTGCCACGCGTTGATCGCGCTGGTAACCCGCGCATTCAGGATAATATTATTGACGACCAGCACGCTGCCAATAATAAGCCCGATCACCACCAGCACGATTGAAAGTTCGATCAGGGTGAAACCGGCATTTTGTTTGCGTCGCGTCATCGTCATTCTCCTTGTTGACTGGTCTTATTGAACGTGAAATTTCTTCAGCCGCGGCCGTGGAATGGGCGGCGGCGCATCATCGTCGTTGCTACCGTCGTCTTGATAACTGATCGGCAGCGGCCGGCGGTCGCGGGTGTATTCGGTATAAAGCTCTTTATCCGCGTCATCGGGCTTGGGCCCGTCATCCACAATCGTGGCGCGCAGCAAAATCACCAGTTCCGACAGATTGGCGTTGCTCTGGCGCGATTTGGCCAAATTCCCCGCAATCGGCACTTCGTCGGCGAACGGCACGCCGTTTTCCAGATTACCGGCGCTGTCCTGCATCAGCCCGCCCATTACCGCCACGGTGCCGGATGGTAAGGTGAGCACGCTATCCATCTCCCGCACCGCCACCACGGGGATCGACGAGCTCACCTCCGGCACGCCTGCATCCGCCGCCGTGATCTTGATGCTGGGGTCTTCCACATGATCGACAATAAATGACAGCGTCGGCCGCATATTCAGCGTGACTTCCCCGCGCGCCAGATTGATGGAAGGCTGCACCGTCATCAAAAAGCCCACCGGCACAGTGTTGGGCGTGCTGTTCACCGTGCGCTGAACGAACGCGCCGCCGAACAGGCCCGTGCTCACCACCGGCGTGCTTTCAATGGTCGAGGTGAAATACACTTCGTTCCGCGCCACCTTCAAAACTGCCGGCTGGTTATTCAAAACCGTGAGCCGCGGGCTGGAAAGCGTGCGCATGGAACCGAAACTCCGCACGAAATTCAAAATCCCGCCGAAATCATTTTCTTTTAATGAAAGCGTGACCACGCCATCCGTCGCGGTGGTGGAGGTCACAAACGGCCCGCCGGTCGCGCCCGCGCCAAACCGGGCGGCGGCGCTTAAATTATCATTCAGCGTGCGCCAGTTAATGCCGCCCTTATAGCCTTCATCCAGGTTCACTTCCACGATCCGCGCTTCGATCAGCACCTGCGCGTTAATATTGCGTTTCAGGCGCGCGGTATATTTCTCAATCGCTATCTGCTGCCGTTCGTTGCCGAAAACGGTGATCAGGCCCGCCTGCTTATTAATGGTATAGGGCTTGGCCGCGCTCACGCCGGCGGCTTCGGCATCCGCATTCACGCGCAAATTCTTGGTGGCTTTGGTGTTCTGCAGAATGGATTCGATATTCCCCTGCACTTCCGCCCAGAAATCCGCAACCGCTTCGGTTTCGACCCGCGTGGTGGAATTATTGCCGTTCTGTGCATCGCTCGAAGCATTGGTGCTGGTGTTTCCCCGCGCATTATTGCCCTGCACATTGGCGAACACATTCGTGGCAATACCGATATCACCGCGCGATTTGCGGATCAGCGTGAGATAATCCACCGAATAGGTCTTTAAATACACTTCGTCCAGTTCAACCCGCAGAAAACCGTCTTCCACCGCATAACGCAGCCCCGCCATGTTGCACAGCCTGTCCAAAACACGGCTGAAGGGCTGCCGGTGCGCGCTGAAAATCACGCCGCCGGAGATGCGGGGGTCGAGCTCCAGGTTCACATCGGCTTTCGCCGCCAATTCCCGCAGCACATCTTTTAACGGCACCTTCTCGCTGACATTAAGCGAGACAATTTTATCGTTTGCGATGTGGTGATTGGGTTCCTCCCCCAGCTGCAGGCGCATGCGGGGGATGGGCGGTTCCGGCGGAACGGGTTTTTCGTCGTGCAGGCTGCGGTAATCGTTACGGTCTTTATCCAGAATGGGATCGACCTTGTCGAACCGTTCGGCATTGCAGGCGCTTAAGCCCAGGATAAAAACAAAAAATAAAACCGCCCAACGCATCGTTACTCGTCCGCAAAAATACGCTTGTGTGCGGGCGAGAATAGCAGCGTTTATTCGTAATCAACACGCATAAAATAGAGCGCATGCGATGGCGCGGTGGGTCCGCCCTGCGTGCGATCGGCGGCATTGAATGCGGCTTCGAAATCATCAACGCGCCAGCTACCTAAACCCACTTGCAACAGCGAGCCCACCATGTTGCGCACCTGATGATAGAGGAACGAACGGGCAGAAAAACTGAAACGCAGTTCATCGCCCGTTCTTTCAATGTTCGCGCTATCCAATGTCTTGATCGGCCCGTTCGACTGGCAGCCCGCGGCGCGAAACGTCGAAAAATCATGCTCGCCCGGCAAAAGCTGCGCGGCTTTTTGCATCGGCTCCAGCTGCAGCGCGCGCGGCACATGATACGCGCGCGCTTTATCCAGCGCTAACGCCGGCCGCCGGTTAATCACGCGGTACATATAATGCCGCGCCTTGGCTGAAAACCGCGCGTGGAATTCATCGCTCACGGCCTCGGCATTCAAAATCGAAATCGGCTGACCTTTCAGATAAAAGTTGAGTGCTTCGCGCACGCGGTTTCCGTCGGTTTCCTTGGCCAAATCAAAATGCGCGGCCTGGCCCAGCGCGTGCACGCCGGCATCGGTGCGGCCCGCCACATGCAGGCGCACATCTTCCCCGCTAAAGCCCTTAATCGCTTCTTCCACGCTTTGCTGAATAGAGGGCGCATCGTCCTGCCGCTGCCAGCCGAAGAACGCGCCGCCATCGTATTCCAGCGTGATTTTCCAGCGGCTCACACGCTGTCTCCAACTTTCAGCTGCATGCCATTCAGGCACGCCTGCCCATCCATCGCCGCGCGGTTGGGCCGTTGCACGCGCTTTAAGCGCAGCGCCTGGTCGCCGCATTGCACGGTGAAATATTCATCCAGCAGCTGGCCCGTCATGCGGCTTTGCCCGCCCACCACTTCGGCTTCCAGTACCTTCACGCGCTCCATGCCATGCTGGAAAAACGCCGCCGGCCACGGGTTCAGCGCCCGCACCATGCGCTCGATATGTGCGGCGGGCTGCATCCAGTCAATGCGGCCTTCGTCTTTGGTGAGCTTTACCGCATAGCTCACATCCTTGGTGAACTGCGGCTCCGGCTTCAACTGGCCAGCCGCCAGCTTGCCGATGGCTTCCACCACCATTTCGGCGCCCAGCAGGCTTAAACTGTCGTGCACTTTTTCCACGCTGTCGCGTTTGCCGATGGCAATGGCCTTTTTCATCAGCATCGCGCCGGTATCCAGCCCTTCATCCATCTGCATGATGGTGATGCCGGTCTCTGCATCGCCTGCCATAATGGCGCGGTGAATGGGCGCGGCGCCGCACCAGCGCAGCAGCAGCAAGGCACGAATATTGCTGCAGTCCAGTTTC
>JBEHYA010000027.1:0-21304 GCA_048498415.1 Pseudomonadota bacterium | reverse complement strand
ATTTGCCGGCCGATAGATGGGCCCCGTTTTTCAACGGGGCATACAGACGATTAATGCGCTTCTGCCCAGTTTTGGCCGAAGCCGGCTTCGGCGACAAGCGGCACGCCTAAGGTGGCGGCGCTTTCCATGGTGGCTTTCACTACTCTGGCGGTTTCGTCTTTTTCAGCTAGCGGCACATCGAATAAGAGTTCGTCGTGCACCTGCAGCATCATGCGCGCCTTTAACTTGGCACGCGCGAGTGCTTCGGGCATCCGGGTCATGGCGCGCTTCATGATATCGGCGGCGGTGCCCTGAATGGGCGCGTTGATGGCCTGGCGTTCGGCGAAGCCGCGGCGCATGCGGTCGTTGATGCCCTGAATGTGGATGCGCCGGCCAAACAGCGTTTCCACATAGCCCTTCTCGCGCGCCTGCACCTTGCAGGCTTCCATGAAATCGCGGAGTTCCGAGAAGCGGTTGAGGTATTCGCGGATGAACACATTGGCTTCCGTATTGGTGCAGCCAATCTGTTTCGCCAAGCCAAACCCGCTGATGCCGTAGATAATGCCGAAGTTGATGGCTTTCGCCTGCCGGCGCTGTTCAGGCGTCACGCTTTTAATCGGCAAATTAAACACGCTTGCGGCAGTCGCCACGTGAATGTCGATGCCATCGGCAAAGGCTTGGCGAAGCGCCTTGATGCCGGCCATCTCCGCGGCTAAACGCAGTTCAATCTGCGAATAGTCGACCGACAAAAGCGTATGGCCGTTATCGGCAATAAACGCGCGGCGGATGTTGCGGCCATCTTCGGTGCGAATGGGGATGTTTTGTAAATTGGGTTCCGTCGACGACAAACGGCCCGTGGCCGCGCCCACCAGCGAGAACGAGGTGTGCACGCGGCCCGTCTTGGGCGAGATCTGTTCCGGCAGGCTATCGGTATAGGTCGATTTAAGCTTGGCAAGGCCGCGCCAATCGAGAATTTTCTGCACAATTTCGTAGCCTTGTTCGGCCAAGGGCTCCAGCACATCGGAACTCGTGGAATACGCGCCGGTCTTGCTTTTTTTACCCGCCGGCAGCTGCAGTTTATCGAACAGCACTTCGCCCAGCTGTTTGGGCGAGGCGATGTTAAAAGGCACGCCCGCTTCCTTGGTGATCTGCTGTTCGAGAAGGCCCATGCGCGTGGTGAAATCGCGGCTTAGATTTTCTAAAACTTTTGTATCGATGCGCACGCCTGTGCGCTCCATTTCGGCGACCACCGGCGGCATGGGGCGTTCGATGCGCTCATAAAAATTCAGCATATGCTCCGCCATCACGCGGGGTTTAAGCAGCATGTGCAGACGCAGCGTAAAATCGGCATCTTCCGCGGCGTAGTCGCAGGCTTTATCGAGGGGCACCTGCGCGAAACTGATGCGCTTGGCGCCCTTGCCGGTCACATCATCGAAGCTGATCATTTTATGCTGGAAGTGCAGTTCAGCGAGTTCATCCAGCCCGTGGCCATGCGCGCCGGCGCCAAGCGTGAAGCTGAGGAGCATGGTATCATCCATCGGCGCGACGTGAATGCCATGCTGGCCCAGTACCTGCATATCGTATTTCAGGTTGTGGCCGATTTTTAAAACCGAGGGGTCTTCCAGCACCGGCTTTAAAAGTTCCACGACGGCGGGAATGGAAAGCTGTTTGGGCCGGTTATTGTCGCCAAGGTTCAGTTCGCCCGCCATCGCCACATGGTTGGGATCGACATGGCCCACTGGAATGTAACACGCCTTGCCGGGCTGAAGCGCCAGCGAGATGCCCACTAAACCCGCGGTAGAGGCCAGCAGCGAGGTGGTCTCGGTATCCACCGCGACATAGCCTTGTTCGGTGGCGGCTTTGCACCAGTAGGCCAGCCGGTCTTTAGTCTGGATGAGTTCGTATTCCTGCTTGATGTTGGCAAGCGGCGATGGTTCCAGAATAGCGGGCGTGGGCGCCGGCGGCAGATCAGCCGGGCGCGCATTATCGCCCACACTCGCCGGTGTGGTTTTGCCAAGCCGCGCAATGAGATTGCGGAAGCCCTGCTGTTCGAGGAAAGGCCGCAGCTGTGCCGGGTTTTTATCGACGAGCATTTTATCAAGCTCGACCGGCAGCGGCGCGTGATCATCCAGCGTGACCAGTTTTTTGGAGATGCGGATTTGTTCGGCGAATTGAATCAGCGTCTCGCGCGCTTTGGGCGCTTTGACTTCGCCGGCGCGTTCCAGCAACTGTTCAAGGGTGCCGAATTCGCCCAGCAGCTTGGCGGCTGTCTTCACGCCGATACCGGGCGCACCCGGCACGCCATCGGTGGAATCGCCGGCCAGCGCCTGCACATCAATTACTTTATCCGGCGTTACGCCAAATTTTTCTAAAACTTCCGCTTCGCCGATGGGCTTGTTTTTTAACGGGTCTTGCAGCCGCACGCCGTCGCGGATGAGCTGCATGAGGTCTTTATCGGAGCTCACCACCACCACCTGCCAGCCCTTCTCGCGGGCGACGCGGGCGTAGGTGGCGATTAAATCATCCGCTTCATAGCCTTGCGATTCAAACGAACAGAAACCGAAGGCCTTCGCCGCTTCCTTCACGATTGCGAATTGCGGCTTTAAGTCATCGGGCGGTTCCGGGCGGTGGGATTTGTATTGCGGATAAATCTCGTTGCGGAAAGTCTTGCGCCCGGCATCGAAGATCACGGCGGCGTGTTCTGCGTTTAAATCCACGGCGAGTTTTTGCAGCATGTTGCAAAAACCCAGCACGGCATTGATGGGCGTGCCATCGGGCCGCGTTAAAGGCGGCAGCGCATGATAGGCACGGAAGATAAAGCCGGAGCCGTCAATCAGATAAAGTGTGGGCGTCGTCATTATTTAGTGGGCAGCAGTGGCCGCGCCTGCCACCAGCACGAAATGCCGGCCGCAATAGGGGCAATCCACCTGGCCGTTTTTCATGGTGAGATAGACGCGGGGGTGACCCAGCGCACCGCCACCACCATTGCATTGCAGGGTGGGGGTATCGATCTCGATGGTCTCAGGGGGCTGTGTGGGCATGGGAGAATCTGTGATTGGAATGGATATGCCGATAATATATGGCTTCCGAAAATAAATGGTAGGATAAAAAAGATGGGCGGGATTATGGATTTCAGGAAATAGCGTGCTTATATTGCTCATTCCACTCCCCTCACGCGGCCCAAAACCCATGTATGCCATTGAACTCTCTGATTTGCGCAAGACCTATAAGGCGACCAAAAAGTCGCCGGAAAAAGTGGCGCTGAAGGGTATTAATTTAACAATCGAAAAAGGCAGCATGTTCGCGCTGCTGGGGCCGAACGGCGCGGGCAAATCCACGCTCATCAATATTCTGGCGGGGCTTGTCATCAAAACCAGCGGCACCGCGAAGATCTGGGATTATTCCATCGACGAACAGCCGCGCCATGCCAAAAGTTCGATTGGCATCGTGCCACAGGAACTGAATCTGGATGCGTTCTTCACGCCGCGCCATTTGCTGGATATTCAGGCGGGCCTGTATGGCGTGCCGCCCGCCCAGCGCCGCACGGATGAACTGCTGGCCGCCGTTGGCCTCACTAAACAGGCGGAAAGTTATGCCCGCACGCTGTCGGGCGGTATGCGCCGGCGCCTGATGGTGGCCAAAGCCATGGTGCATCAGCCCCCGGTGCTGGTGCTGGATGAACCCACCGCCGGCGTGGATGTGGAACTGCGCCGCGCGCTGTGGGATTACGTGAAAGAACTCAACCGCCGCGGCACCACGGTGCTGCTCACCACCCATTACCTGGAAGAAGCCGAAGAACTCTGCGACCGCATTGCGATTATCAACCACGGCGAAGTGGTAGCCAACGAACCCAAGCGCGATTTGTTGCGCCGGCTGGATAGCAAGGAACTGATCATCACGGTTGACCGCGATATCAGCGCCGTGCCGCCGGTGCTGGAAGCCTTCATGGGCAAAATCACCGGCCCGCGGCAGATCAGTTTGCGCTTTGCGCCAAGCCGCGCGACATCGGGCCAGCTGATTGCCGCCGTGCAAAGCGCTGGCCTCGGCATTGTGGAAATCACCACGCGCGAAGCGGCGCTGGAAGATATTTTCATTCAGCTGGTCAGCGACAAAAAAGCGGCATAGCTCCCCTTCTGCCTCATTCCCGCGAAAGCGGGAATCCATCTATCCAATGGCACGATGGATCCCCGCTCCTCAAAAGGATGAGGCTGTAGTATGATGAACCATCACCGCTTCACCTAAAGGAACGACGCATCATGGGTTTTCGTTTCCGCAAATCGCTGGGCCTGCTGCCGGGCGTGAAATTGAATATCAGCAAAAGCGGCGGCAGTATCTCGCTGGGCGGCAAAGGGTTCAGCTATAACCTCGGCCCCAAAGGCAACAAGGCGACCGTGGGATTGCCCGGCAGCGGCATGTCGTATTCCAGCTATGCCTCGAATAAACCCGGCGGCACCACGAATGCCGGGTTTTACTGGGTGGTGGCCGTGGTGGCGATTGGCCTTATCGCCCGCTACGTGTTTGGCGTGCATGTGTAAGGTGTAACGAACATACCAGCGAAAGCTGGTATCCAGTTTGCTAGCGGCACGGAAACTGGATCCCGGCTTCCGCCGGGATGTACGTGAATTCTGTTTCAGAACAACGCAAACAATTACCCGCTTGGCGCGGCCCGCGTATTCTCGTAATAATGACTACGGCTGGACCCGTAGCTCAACTGGATAGAGTATTGCCCTCCGAAGGCAGGGGTTGTTGGTTCGAATCCAATCGGGTCCGCCAGTTTTTCAAAGATTTGCGGTGCTTGATAAAATCGAAATGTTTAAAAGCGAAAACTTTGTTTTAAAAGTTTTAGAGGCGTGTCACGAATTTTTTGCACAAAAATCTGAATTTGACAGAGACGCGATAACTCTCAAAATTTTTCCTTCGTTCACAAGCCCTGAAGAAAAATATGGTCAAGGCAAGGACACACAGACAGCTCTAATAATTCTAGAAGAGATGCGTCTAATCGCCAGTGAAGTAAGGCCAGAATTTACTAAAAATTACGGCTTCCCCATGGAAGTTAGATACGGCCATGTCACAAATTGGGGCCATTTTTTCTATTCTTTGCCTGCTCTACTAAAGCAGCTAGCAGTCACTCTATTTTTGCAGAAGAAAAAATTATGGTCTTTGTTGGCTGCTCTTTCTGTCGTGCGTTTATTATACAATGCGTTTGCAGGGATGAAAATTTTAGCTGGTTGGGTAGAATATGCAGCTGCCGCGATTGTAGCCTTCGCTCTGTATCTGATATTAAAAAAATTTTTGGACTAATATTACCCCACCATCGCCCCCGGCCCCTCATAATCCGGGCGCGTTGGCAGCGGCGGCAGCACCGGCATAACCGGTAGCGGCGGGTAGCCGGCTTCCATCGGGCGGTGGTCTTCGGGGGTGACGGTTTCCGCGACCCGTTTCAGGTGCCGGCCTTTGCAGTTCCTGCCGGGGTTGATGTTCCGCAATCCTAAAAATCTCCCATCCGATTTGATCGTGATCAAAGGCGGCGCGGGTGGGGTTTTGTAGGGTTGGGGCGTTTCCGGATGAATAAAGTAGGTATGGCTTGCTGAATTACGACGTTCTCGCCCAAACCCCCGTCATGACCGCACCCTTTCCTTACATGACGGCCAGCCATGTGCTGGGGGCCGGCGCATTGGCCGAAGTCACACACGACTTTCCGCTTATAACCGGCCCGGGCGTTTATCCGCTTGATGCGCTGCATTACGGCGCGGGCTTTGCCCGGCTGGTGGCCGACCTGCAAAGCGAACCGCTGGAGGCGCTGCTGCAGGAGAAATTCCAGATCGATCTTTCCGACAAGCCCCTGATGATCACGGTGCGCGGCTATTGCCAGAAGCGCGACGGGCGCATCCACACCGACTCGCGCGACAAGGTGCTGACCTGCCTTTTGTATCTGAATGCCAGCAGCTGGCCGGCGGCCGGCGGCTGCCTGCGCCTGCTGCGCGATGGCAAAAGCCTGCGGCACATGCTGGCCGAAGTGCCGCCGGTGGGCGGCAATTTCATCGCTTTTCAGCGCACCGATCATTCGTGGCACGGGCATGCGCCTTTTGTGGGCCAGCGCCGCGCCATCATGTTCAACTGGATGCGCTCGTCCGCCGCGCTGAACAAAAATATCGGCCGTCACAAACTTTCCGCCGCGCTAAAGAAAATCGGCCTGCCCGGCGGCGCCTATTAACGAGGAAAACCATGAGCTGCACCCTGCAAAAAATGAACCTGCCCCCGGTCGCCCGGCATATCATGCTGAGCGCGGATAACGCCCTGCACAGCGCCAACCCGTTCGACTACTGGGTGATGCACGATGTGCTGCCGGTAGACGCCGTGGATGCGATTGCCGCGCTGCCCTTTGCGCCGCCCTATGATGCCGTGCATGACGGCCGGCGCGAGAGCAACAATTCGACCCGCGTTTATTTTAACGCCGAAAATCAGGGCCGCTTTCCGGTCTGCCGCGACGTGGCGATGGCGTTCAGCGAACCCGCCTGCATCCGCGTGCTGGAAAAAGTGACAGGCGCGCGGCTGGGCGACGGGTTTCTGCGCATCGAATACTGCCAGGACACCAGCGGCTTCTGGCTGGAGCCGCATCTGGATATCACGGTCAAGCTGTTCACCCTGATCATTTATCTTTCCGACAGCCCCCGCCTGGCCGATGCCGGCACGGATATTTACGATGCCTCGCCGCAGCATAACCGGGTGACCTGCGTGCCCTACCGCAAAAACCTGGGGATGATGTTCGTGCCGGGGCAAAATACGTGGCATGGCTTCAGCAAACGGCCTATATATGGCGTGCGGAAATCGCTTATCGTCAATTACGTTTCGCCGGAATGGAGAAATAAGGATGAGCTGGCCTACCAATAAAGACCGCGCCGTGTATGTGCGCGAAATTGGCGGCGTTCTGCTGTTTAAAATCGCCATCATCCTGCTTGCCGGGTTCACTATCTTCGGCGCCGGCGCGCGATTGCATGTCGATGACAATAAAATGCTGCAGCATCTTTTTTCCAATGAAGGTTCCCGCCCATGACAACGGCTATTGATATGGATGTGGTGACGCTCTCGCGCATCCAGTTCGCGCTTACCGCGCTGTACCACTTTTTGTTCGTGCCGCTCACGCTGGGGCTGTCGTTCATCCTGGCGATCATGGAAAGCGTGTGGGTGATGACGGGCCATACCATCTGGCGCGACATGACCAAGTTCTGGGGCATTCTGTTCGGCATCAACTTCGCCATGGGGGTGGCGACCGGCATCACCATGGAATTCCAGTTCGGCACCAACTGGGCCTATTATTCGCATTATGTCGGCGATATTTTCGGCGCGCCGCTGGCGATTGAAGGGCTGATGGCGTTCTTTCTGGAAGCCACGTTTGTCGGCATGTTCTTCTTTGCCTGGAACAAGCTCTCGCGCATTCAGCATCTGGCGTGCACGTGGCTGATGGCAATTGGCGCCAATTTTTCGGCGCTGTGGATTTTGATCGCCAATGGCTGGATGCAGAACCCCGTGGGCGCGCGCTTTAACATTGATACCATGCGCATGGAAGTCACCGATTTCGCGGAAGTGATTTTCAATACCGTCGCGCAGGCCAAGTTTGTGCACACGGTCAGCGCCGGCTATGTCACCGGCGCGGTGTTCGTGCTGGCGATCAGCGCGTTATATTTATTAAAGGGCAAGTACGCGGATATCGCCAAGCGCTCGGCCACGGTGGCGATTTCGTTCGGGCTGGCGTCGGCGCTTTCGGTTGTGGTGCTGGGCGATGAAAGCGGTTACACCGCCAGCCAGAACCAGAAAATGAAAATCGCCGCGATTGAAGCGGTGTGGGAGACGGAAAAAGCCCCCGCCGGCCTTACGCTGTTCGGCATACCAGATCCCGCCAAAAAGGTTACGCATTACGAGATCAAGCTGCCCTGGCTGCTGGGCCTGATCGCCACGCGTTCGATTGATAAGGAAGTGCCGGGCATCACCAATCTGGTGGCCAGCAATAAAGACCGCATCCGCAATGGCATGATCGCCTATGCGGCGCTGGATCAGCTGCGCAAGAACCGCAACAACAAGGCGCTTCTGGAGACGTTCAACGCGCATCAGGCGGATCTGGGTTACGCCCTGCTGCTCAAGCGCTTTACCGAAGACCCGGCCCACGCCACGCCGGAGCAGATTCAGGCCGCTGCCGACAGCACGGTGCCCAATATCCCCGTACTGTTCTGGAGCTTTCGCGTAATGGTGGCGCTGGGCCTTTATTTCATCGCGCTATTTGCGGTGGGGTTCTATCTCGCCGCCATGCGCACGCTGGATGCCAACCGCTGGTTCCTGCGTCTGGCATTCTGGAGCCTGCCGCTGCCATGGATCTCGGCCGAGTTCGGCTGGGTGGTGGCGGAAATGGGCCGCCAGCCCTGGACGATTGACGGCGTGCTGCCCACGTTCCTTTCCGCCTCGTCGACCGTGGCGGGCAATGTCATGGTCTCGCTTGCCGGCTTCGTGGTTTTTTACACCGTGCTTCTGGTGGTCGAGCTTTTCCTGATGGTCAAATATATCAAGATCGGCCCGCCGACGGGGCCCTTCACACGGAAGGATCACGCCCATGGCTGATTATGAAATCCTGCGGCTGGTGTGGTGGGCGCTGCTGGGCGTGCTGCTGGGCGGCTTTGCCATCATGGACGGATTTGATATGGGCGCCGCCGCGCTGCTGCCCTTTCTTGGCAAAAACGATGACGAACGGCGCGTGATCATCAATACCGTGGGCCCGGTATGGGAAGGCAACCAGGTCTGGCTTATTCTGGGCGGCGGCGCGATTTTCGCGGCCTGGCCGCATATCTATGCCGTCGCGTTCTCCGGCTTTTATCTGGCCATGTTTGTGGCGCTGGCCGCCCTGATCATCCGGCCGGTCTCCTTCAAATTCCGCAGCAAGCTGCCGGGCCCGCGCTGGCGCGGCGTGTGGGATACGTGCCTGTGCATCAGCGGGGCCGTGCCGCCGGTGATTTTCGGCGTGGCGGTCGGCAATGCGCTGCAGGGTGTGCCGTTCACGTTCGATGAGACCATGCGCATGACCTATACCGGCTCGCTGCTGGGGCTTCTCAATCCCTTCGCGCTGCTGGCGGGGCTGGTAAGCCTTGGCATGATCGTCACGCAGGGCGCGCTGTGGCTGGCGGTAAAGACCGAACCGGCGATCCAGACCCGCGCGCGTAAAACGGCGCTTGTCACATCCATCGTCACGCTCGTGCTGTTTGCGCTGGCGGGGCTGTGGATCGCGCAGGGCATTCAGGGCTACCAGATCACCAGCGCCATCAATCACGCCGGCCCTTCCAACCCCACGCTTAAAACCGTGGTGCGGGAAACCGGCGTGTGGCTTGCCAACTATAAAGCCACGCCTTATGCGCTGCTGGCCCCCGCGGCGGCAGCGCTGGGCGCGCTGGTTGTGTGGCTGGGCCTCGCGGCGAAAAAAGACCTGCTGGCCTTCATTGGCAATTCGCTTACCATTGCCGGCATCATCGCAACAGCGGGGGTTTCGATGTTTCCCTTTTTATTGCCGTCCACGCTCGATCCCAATATGAGCCTGACGGTGTGGGATGCGTCGTCCAGCCGCACCACGCTGATCATCATGACCGGCGTAGCGGCGTTCTTCGTGCCGATCATTCTGATCTACACCGGCTGGGTCTATGCGGTGTTGCGCGGCAAGGTGAGCAAGAACTACATCCGTGACAATAGCGGCGAAACGTATTAAGGAGCGCGCCATGTGGTATTTCAGCTGGATTTTGGGACTGGGCCTGGCCTGCGCCTTCGCCGTTCTCAACGCGCTGTGGTTCGAACTTGATGCCGATAAGGAAGCGAACAGGATTTCTGACGAACCGTAAGCGAACGGCTTAGCCGGCCATCGCCCCCGGCCCCGGGTGATCGAGGCGGTGTGGCAGGGGCACCATTGGCATGAAGGGCAGCGGCGGGTAGCCGGCTTCTGCCGGGCGGCGGATTTCCGGATTTTCGTTTTCTGCAACCAGTTTCAGGCGCGGACGCTTGCGGGCGGGTTTTTCCGCTTCAAGAATTTCATCGGCGGCGCGGGTTGCGACCGAGAGGATACTCTCGGTACCGGACGGGCGCACGAAGGTTGCGGCCGTACTCGGCAATCCGGCGGGATACGCACTGCGGATTTTTTCAGCAAACCGGATTGCCGCTTCATGCGCAGGAATAACATGCGTGACGGGCGCGGCGCCGGGTTCACTTGAGGGAATGGTCTCGATCACGCTGCCATCGACCATCATATCGAGAATGGGCTGGGCGGGCAGCACGCCTTCCACATGATCAGCGGGATTAAAGCTGCGCCAGATGCGGCCATCGTCGAGGAAGCGGATTTCGCGCAGGCCGTTTTTGAGCCAGCGCTCCACCGCCGCCACGTTGCGCGCGGGCTCGGTGCTGGGGGCGGCGTCTTTCTTTTCGTGGTAGCGTTCGACCACGCCCGGCGTGGCGAGGAAAGCGGCATTGAGGCTGGCTTCCAGCTCCAGCTCCGGCGTGCCGGCGACATTCACGCCGATGGGCGGGAAAGCATCGAAGCTGAGGCCGTTGATGAAACTGCCCCGGACGAAGGTTTCCGGGTTAACCAGGCGCAGCACATTGCCGAAGGTGCCCTTAAAGCCCGAGGGCACGGTGAATTTATCTTCACGGCGGCGTTCGGCGCCGTGTTCCTTGATGAAGTGGCGCGCGAAGCTGTAGGTTTTGAAGGCCAGCGCAATGCCGGCGAACAATACCGACCAGCGCCAGGCGTGTTCAAGGAAGGCCGCAAGCAGCGCGGTGCCGTTTTCAATGGTATCGCGGGCTTCGCGCACATCGCTGCGGGTGAGCGGCAGGCGCTTCTTTTTGTTGTTCAAAAGGAAGGCCTGAATATTCTGGATGCTGTTCATCACCGCGTAGTAGCGGCGGTTAAAATGCTGGTCTTCCTTGGCCACCGGGTTGCGGCCGCGGAGCGTTTCCTTTAGCGTGCGGGTGAAATGCGCGCGCATCATCGCTTCCGCCTGCTGAATGGTGAGCAGCCGGCCGAAATCTTCTGAATTGCCAGCGCCCGCACGCTTGCGGGCTTCCATCTCGCGCAAATCTTCGCGGTAGGGCGCTTCCAAGCGGCGGATCGCGCGTTCCATGATGTTGCGGCCATAGGGATTGGCCAGCATCTCGTCCTCTAAATCGGTGCCAAAGTCGATGCGGTCGATCATTGTCTCGCCATCCACTTCCACCTCGCGCAGCTGGTAGAAGACATGGCCGGAGCGGAAGAGACGCTTGGCACTATCGGTTTCATACAAGATACCAACGCGCATCACGGCATCGTGAAGGGCGGTGCTGAAATTATCGGCGGCGCGCAGAATATCTGACAGCGTTACCTGCTCATCGGCTTCCCAGCCATAGGCCAGATACACCTGGCTGCTATTCGCTGGCTGCAGGCGGCCCTGTTTCAGCTCCATCTGCAGATCATCGGGATGGAAGGCAAAGGCGAGCGCCCGCGCGCCATCCTCCCCCTGCCACAGGCGGAAGAAGCCCGCGCTGGACTGCCACATGGCGCGGTTTTTGTGATAAATCGGCTGAAAATTTTCCGGGGTTTTGACGTGAAGCTGTTTGACTTCACGGTCTTTATAATAACGGCGGGGTTCATTCGGTTCCGTGAACAGCGCCTTCAAGTGCCGGAAAAGCGAATTCTTTTCCATATCATCACCTCGTTGTTGAGGCTATTATCGGCGCCTATTATTAAGGCTTGGTAATTGCGGCACGGCAGGAATGGCTGAAAGGATTTTAAATAAAACTTGCGCACATGCTTAATCGGATCTTGATCATCGGCGGCGGTATTGCGGGGCTTTCGATTGCATGGAAGCTGGCAAAAACCGGCGCGCAAATTGTACTTTTTGAACGTGGGAATTTAGCGCGCGAAGCAAGCTGGGCGGCGGCAGGCATGCTGGCAGCGCATGTGGAAGCGGAGCCCGGCGAAGACGCGTTATTGCCCTTTGCGCTGGAAGCGCAGAAGCGCTGGCCGGCGTTTGCGCAAGAATTATCGGCTGCCAGCGGCATGGATGCCGGCTACCGCGAAACCGGCACGTTATTTGTGGCCGCGCGGCGTGATGATGTGGGCGTTTTGCAGCAGCGCCATGATTATCTGAATGCGCGGGGGCTGGGGCTGGAATGGTGCGATGGCGATGACTTACGCCGCGCGGAACCCTTTTTGCATCCACGCATCACCCGCGCGCTGCTCTCTAAACGCGATCATCAGGCGGATAACCGGCTCACCGTGCAGGCGCTTATCGCGGCGTGCAAAAAAGCCGGCGTGGAATTACGCGAAAACAGCGCGGTTGAGAAAGTTATCATCAAAGATAAGCGCGTGAGTGGCGTGGTAGTGAAGGGCGAGACGATTGCTGCCGATTGCGTGGTGCTGGCGGCTGGCGCCTGGAGCGGCGGGATTGACGGGCTGGCGGAATTCGCGCCGCCGGTATTCCCCATGAAAGGGCAAGTGCTTGCCTTGCAGATGGATGCGCAGCGCCCCCTCATGCGCCATGTGGTCTGGACGCCGCGCGCCTATTTCGTGCCGCGCGCGGATGGCCGGCTGATTATCGGCGCCACCATGGAAGACAAAGGTTTTGATACCCAGTTGACGGGCGGCGGCGTGTTAAGTTTGCTGGAAGAAGCACGGGATGTGCTGCCCGGCATGGAAGAATTGCCATTAATGGAAAGCTGGGTGAATTTCCGCCCCACCACGCCGGATGATGCGCCGATTATCGGTGGGTGCGGTGCACAAGGGCTGGTTTTTGCCACCGGCCAGCACCGCAACGGCATTTTATTTACCCCCCTACTCGCGGATACAATTCGCGACTATATTACGGGCGGCCAGTTGCCCGATATCGCACGGCCTTTTTCTGTGGACCGATTTAAACATTAAACCCATGCCCCGTATTACTCTGAACGGCGAAGAAAAAAACTTAAGCGGCAATTCGCTGAACGCGCTATTGCAGGCGGAAGGCGTGCCGAACGAGCATTGGCAGGGCATCGCGATTGCCCGCAATGGCAGCGTGGTGCCGAAAAGCGCGTGGGCCAGCGTGGCGCTTAGCGATGGCGACCGCGTGGAAATTGTGAAACCCTTTGTGGGCGGCTGATGCAGAACGACGCACTTATTATAGCTGGTATAAGCTTTGGCAGCCGCCTGTTGGCCGGCACCGGCGGCTATTCCAACCAGCAGGTAATGATGGATAGCCTGATGGAAAGCGGCGCGGAAATCGTGACGCTCGCCATTCGCCGCATCAATCTGCAGGGCCAGCATTTATCGGTGCAGAATATTTTAAAAGAAAAGCAGTTCACGCTGCTGCCCAACACCGCCGGCTGCCGCACGGCGGCGGAAGCCGTGTTCACAGCGGAGCTGGCGCGGGAAGCCTTGGCCACCAACTGGGTAAAGCTGGAAGTGATCGGCGATCATGAAACGCTGTACCCGGATAGTCTTGAGACCGTTCGCGCTGCCGAAGAACTGGTGAAAAAAGGTTTCACGGTTCTCCCCTATTGCAGCGATGACCCGATTATATGCCGCCGCCTTGCCGATGCCGGCTGCGCGGCGGTGATGCCGCTGGGCTCGCCCATTGGGTCGGGCCAGGGCATTATTAATCGCTATAATCTCGATATCATCCGCAGCACCATCGATCTGCCGCTCATTCTGGATGCTGGTATTGGAACGGCGTCTGATGCGGCGATTGCCATGGAACATGGCTGCGATGCGGTGCTGTTGAACACAGCAATCGCCAAAGCCAATGACCCGATTTTGATGGCCCGCGCGATGAAGCTGGCGGTGCAGGCGGGGCGCGATGCGTATAAGGCCGGGCGTATTCCAAAGAAAACCCATGCCGAGGCGTCCAGCCCCGTTCAGGGCCTCGCCAAGCAAGCCGTATGATGCTGCCCAGCCCCCGCGTGATGCTGATCACCGACAAGTCGCAGACCAAATTGCCGTGGCTAAAAGTGGTGGAAGAGGCCTGCGAAGGCGGCTGCCGCTGGGTGCTGCTGCGCGACCCGACTGCAAATATTGAGGCGCTGCGCGACGATGCGGCCATGCTCAAAAATATTCTGGTGAAATATTCTGCCCAGCTTTTTATCAGCCAGCATGTAGCGCTGGCAGTTGAAATGGGCGCGTCGGGCATTCACCTGAAATCTAATCAGTCGGTGAAAGAAGCCCGGACAAAAGCCGACCTGCTGTGCATTGGCCAATCCTGCCACAATGCCGATGAAGCGGCGCGCGCGGTGGATGAAGGGGCGGATTACATTACGTTCAGCCCCGTGTTCCAGTCCCCCAGCAAGCCGGATTATCCGCCGCAAGGCATCGAACTATTGCGTAAAATCGTCGCGGAATGCCCCATTCCAGTAATTGCACTGGGCGGCATAACGGCCAAAAACGCCACGGAATGCCTTAAGGCAGGCGCGCGCGGGGTTGCTATAATGGGCGCCGTGATGGCGAGCGAAAATCCAAAGCTGGCCATGCAGCATTATCTGCTTTCTGATGTGTAAGCCATGAACGATACGCTTCGCTATCTTCGCCATATCGATCTGCCCGAGCTGGGGTTTGATGGCCATGAAAAAATCGCCGCGGGCCACGTGGCGATTGTTGGCATGGGCGGTTTAGGCGCGGCGGCGGGGTTGTATCTGGCGGGTGCCGGGGTTGGGCATATCACGATCATCGATTGCGATAGCGTGGACGAAACCAACCTGCAGCGGCAGGTGATTTATACGGAAAGCGATGTTGGCCAGCCGAAGGTGGAAGCGGCGGCTAAAAAGCTTTCTGCATTGAATTCAAAAATAAAAATCACCGCGCATAATATGCGGCTGGATGAAAAGAATGCGCGCGCCCTGCTGGGCAATGCCAGCGTGGTGCTGGATTGCACCGATAATTTTACCGCACGCTTTGCGCTGAATGATTTTTGTTATACCCACAACAAAGCGCTGGTGAGCGCATCGGTGCAGGGGTTTGCAGGCCAGCTGGCGACCTTCCGCGCACCGCATGCGTGTTATCGCTGTGTGTTCCCCACTGAGCCGCCGGAAGGCGTGGTGCCCACCTGCCCGGAAGCGGGCGTGTTCGGGCCCGTAGTGGGTGTTATGGGCGTGATGCAAGCAGGTGAAGCCCTGAAGGCGCTGGCGGGGCTTGGAAATGCCGAAACCAGCCTGTGGCGCGTGGATTGCCTGACGTTAAATAGCGAAAAACTCGCAGTATCACGCGATCCCGCATGTCCTCTATGCAGCAAGGCGGCCTGAGGGTAATATCGGCTTATGAGCGTTGTGAATTTAAACCCGCCCGTTACCCGCCGCACCGTGCAGGCCATTCGCCGCATGAAGAGCGGCGCGGAAGCTTTTGTGGCCCTTACCGCCTACACCGCGCCGATTGCGCAGCTGGCGGATGAAGTCGCGGACGTGGTGCTGGTCGGCGATTCATTGGGCATGGTGATTTACGGCATGCCGAATACGCTTGGCGTGACGCTGGAGATGATGGTGCTGCATGGCCGCTGCGTGGCGGAACATACAAGCCGTGCGCTGGTAGTCATCGATATGCCCTTTGGCACCTACCAGACCAGCCCTTCGCAGGCGTTCGAGAACTGCGCGCGGGTGATCAAGGAAACCGGTGCGGGCGCCGTGAAAATTGAAGGCGGCGTGGAAATGGCTGCAACCGTGCAGTTTCTGGTGGAACGCGGCATTCCGGTGATGGGCCATATTGGCCTTCGCCCGCAGCAGGTTCTCGCCATGGGCGGCTACCGCGTGCAGGGTAAGGATGATGATAGCTATGCCGCTTTGGAAAAAGATGCGCTCGCCATTCAGGAAGCCGGTGCGTTTGCACTCGTGATCGAAGGCACGGTGGAAGATGTTTCGGCGCGCCTCACATCCAAGCTTTCCATTCCCACCATCGGCATTGGCGCGTCGGCTACGTGCGATGGGCAGATTTTAGTCACCGAAGATTTACTGGGCGCCACGCCCGGGCCCAAGGCCAAGTTCGTAAAAACATACGCTAATTTGCATGAAGATGCCCGCAAGGCGATTGGCCAGTATGCGCGCGATGTAAAAGCCCGCGCCTTCCCCGGCCCCGCGCAGGTTTATGGCAAATAATGCTATCCTTGTGCGTTGATCTGGATGACACCCTGATACTCACGGATACGCTTTATGTGCAATTCCGGCACATGCTGCGCCATGCGCCGTTATTACTGCCGGTTTTCATTATGAAATTTCTGATGGGCGGCAGACCCGCCGCCAAAGCGTGGATGGCGGGCAAATACCCCATCAATGCCGCGGCGCTCCCCTATCGCCGCGAGCTGATTGA
Organism: Pseudomonadota bacterium; assembly: GCA_048498415.1. Classification (GTDB taxonomy): domain Bacteria; phylum Pseudomonadota; class Alphaproteobacteria; order UBA9219; family RGZA01; genus JBEHYA01. The sequence goes on along the minus strand of JBEHYA010000027.1, from coordinate 5,004 downwards.
ATACTTACGCCAGCAAAAGGCGCTGGGGCGGAAGATTTATCTGGTTAGCGCTTCGTTTGAAGACAACGTGAAACGCGTCGCAGATTATTTAGAATTATTCGATGGCGCCTTCGGCACCACGTCCACCCGCAATTTAAAAGGCGGCGCGAAGGCGCGTTTCATTATTGAAAACATCGGCACGGATTTTTGCTATGCCGGCGATGCGTTTGCGGATTTGCTGATCTGGAAACAGGCAAAGGCCGCGATACTCTGCGGCAAGGCCACTATTTTCCGGGATCGTCTTGGTATTCCGGTCGAGCGGGATTTTCCAAATCACGGCTCTTCACAGTAGGCGATGCCGGCGCAATGCTCACGATAAAGGGCAGCGTGAAATTTTCTTCGCCCACCTTCACTTGCGCGAAAATCGGCATCAGGCCTTCCATGGGCGGCGTTAAATTAAACTGCACTTCCGGGCCGCCTTTGGCATCCGGGGCCGGCACGGGGCCAACGGGCGCGGCGGGTAGCACCGTGCTGTAATCGGGGGCAAACGCGGTCACAAACGCAAAATAATCGGGCACCGGCATCAGGTTTTTGATGGGCGTGTAGTTTTTGAAATTGATCGCCTGCACCACGCCGGTATTGGCTTCGCCCGCATGCAGGGTGTGCGCGAAATCAATCGTGAAGCGGTAATCGCCGCGTTCGATCAGCGGGATCTGCTTGCCCATGAGCGGTACAATTGTTTGCCTGGCGTTATTCACATCGGCAATGGAAATCTTGGCGCTGTCCTTGGTGAGGAAATACGCGTACGCCCGCAACGTGGTCACGCGGGACGCATGAATGGTGGTGCGGTACTGGCCGGGCTGCGAAGTGGGCACCGGCATGGCGTGGTAAAATTCGCGGAAATCGGGCGAGAGCAGGAACAGATGAATTTTGGCGCCGCGAAGCGGCAGCAACTGTTCGGTTGTCACCGGGCCTTCATCCGTCCACAGCTCCATCACAATGTCGGTATCGTCTTTGGCTTTTAAAGGCCATGCCGTGCGCACCAGCATTTTGACGGGATGCTGCGTGTTGGCTTGCGGCGGATTGGATGCTGGCACCGTCGCGGCATGCGCCGAAATCATGCCCAGGAAAAACGGCACCAGGGCGATGATGATAAGAACGGCAATGACGTGCAGCGTTTTACGCATAAGACAAAAGGCTCGGAAACGGCTTTAAATACCGTATGATTATAACGGGGGATTGTGACGGACCGATGTTTCCTTCATATAAGACCGGCGTTAATTAAAAGTTTACGTTTGGGATCATGAACGGGTATTTCGGCGAAGATATGCTGGTGGAGGCGGGGCTGGTGGCACTGTGCGTGGCACTGGCGGGGCTATTTTCGCCCGTTAGCAGCGGTTTTAATCTGCGGCTGGTGCGCCTTGGCAGCAAGGTTACGGCCCTGTTGCTGCTGGCCAGTTTTCTGGCGCTTGTAGCCGCGCACGTACAATCCGATTTCGCGTTCCAGAATGTTTACCAGAACAGCCATACCGACAAGCCGCTGTTCTATAAAATCGCCGGTGTATGGGGCAACCATGAAGGCTCGATATTATTATGGACGCTGATCGCCGCACTTTATGGTGCCGCGCTGGCGTTTAAAGCCGGCAAACAAAATGCGCTATTAATGCTCCGCGCGCTGGGCGTGCAGGCGCTGCTGGTGGCGGGGTTTTGCGGCTATGTGTTTTTTGTATCGAACCCCTTCATTCATCTGGTGCCGGCGCCCACGCAGGGCCTTGGATTAAACCCGCTGCTGCAAGACCCGGCGCTCGCCATTCACCCGCCGGTGCTCTATGCGGGGTATGTTGGCTTCTCGATTGTGTTCTCGTTAGCGATTGCCGCGCTGCTCACGCGTATCGAAGGTAAAGAAACCTTTGCATTGCTGCGGCGCTGGCTGTTGGCGCCGTGGGCGCTGCTGACCTGCGGGATTGCGCTGGGGTCGTGGTGGGCATATTACGAGCTTGGCTGGGGCGGCTGGTGGTTCTGGGACCCGGTCGAGAACGCCTCGTTCATTCCGTGGCTATCGGGTACAGCATTACTGCATGCCGTGATCGTTGCGGAAAAGCGCGGGAATTTAAAAGCGTGGACGATGCTGCTGGCGCTTCTCACCTTCACCTTCTGTTTATCGGGCACATTCCTGGTGCGCTCCGGCATCATCACTTCGGTGCATGCCTTTGCGCTCGATCCCACGCGCGGGATTTATATTCTGGCCCTCATCGGGCTGGTGGCGGGCGGCGGGTTGCTGGTGTTTGCGCTGCGTGCCCACGACCTTAATCCGGAAAACGAATTCGCGCCGCTCAGCCGCGAGACGCTGATATCGCTGAACACGGTATTTATGTTCGCAGGCTGCCTCACGGTGCTGGTGGGCACGCTCTATCCCCTGCTCGCGCAGCTGCTGGCCGGTTTGGAGCTTTCGGTTGGTGCGCCTTATTACGAAGACAGCTTCGTGCCGTTGATGATGCCTTTAATGGTGCTGATGGGCCTAAGCCCTACACTGGCGTGGAACAAGGATGAGCTGAAGCGGCTCGCCCCTAGTCTGCAACACGCGGGCCTCATCACGCTGGCGCTGCTGTTACTGGTTTGGTTCGCCGATAATGAACGCGCGTTCCGGTTTTATTTAGGTCTGGCGTTCGTGGCATGGATTGGCGCCACCACAATTTTGCAGGCCCTGCGCGCCAAGAAAATTTCGCCGATGACTTTGGCGCATCTGGGCTTTGCCATCACGCTGATGGGCATGGTGGTGGAAAGCCATCTCTCGCACGACCGCATCATGCAGATGCGCATCGGCGAAGATTTGCGCCTGGATGACCGCGTCTTCCATTTCGAGAATATCACCCGCGTGGAAGGCCCGAATTATACCGCCGAGCGCGCCAAGTTCACGCTGAACAACGGCATGGTGATGTACCCGGAGCGCCGGTTTTATCCCCTCGCGCAAAAAATCCTGAGTGATGTGGCGATTAACACCAACGGGTTTCGCGATATTTATCTGGTGCTGGGCGAAGCGCAGAAAGACGACGACGGCAACATGCTGGGCTGGAGCGTGCATGCGCACGTCAATATGCTGGCGCCATGGATCTGGCTGGGGTGCTTGGTGATGGCCGCAGGCGGGCTGCTTAGGTTATTTAGGAAAAATACCTAACTATGTATGCCCCGTTGAAAAACGGGGCCCATGGCTCAGCAATCAAGCTGCGGATAAATGGGCCCCGGCTTTCGCCGGGGCATACATAGACTTAATCAATCGGATTTTGCACGAGCGTGGAGCATTCCTGCTCGAAGCGCCGCAGGCACGCCATGGTGAGCATGAAATCTTCCTTGCGGCCTGAATCGGGGCACAGGGCTTCGGTCATGCGCGCATCCATCTGTTTTAAATGCTCGATGACTTTCGTGCCTTTTTCCGTGACGTGCACGCGCGCCGCGCGGCGGTCGTGTTCATCGGTCAGGCGTTCAATGTAGCCGCCTTCGGCGAGGTTCTTTAAATTGTAGGAGGCGTTGGAGCCGATGTAATAGCCGCGCTCGATCAGCTCGCGCACCGAAATTTCGTGGTTCTGGCTGATCATCACCAGCATCATCACCTGCACCGGGTTGATATCGCGCGCGTGAATGCGGGTGAGTTCCAGGCGCACCACGTCGAGGTAACGGCGGTGCAGGCGCTCGAGGAGCAGCGGCAGGTCGAGAAAGAGATGCGAAGACTGGCTCATATAGCGGGGATCAGGATTGTTGCTGATGTAGAATAACCGGATGACCGCGATAAGGTTATTTTACAAACCCCAAAATAGCGTTAAGTTTACTTTGAAATTGTTCTTGTTTTGTGAAGGTTTGGCCATGATCGCACCGAAAAAATCGCATCTTTTGTTTGCTTCCCTGCTTTTTCTCGGCGCCTGCAGCGGCGATGACTTTGCCATTAACAGCCCCGCCAGCCCCATACAGCGGGATGCCAAAACGAATTTCAAAACCCGCAGCAGCGATTCCACCCCCGAATTGAACGTGGCAAAAAGCGAAGACACGGTGCTGCGCGATATCGATGAGGATGAGGAGACGGCGACGCTTGTGGCCACGGCCGAGAAGATGCGCCAGAAGGGCGATCTGGCTTCCGCCAACATCATGTTCATGCGCGCATCCGCGCAGAACCCGAAATCCATCAACGCGCTGCTGGGTTTGGCAAAAGTTTCCGAGCAGCGCGGGCAGCCGCGTGAAGCGATCTCCGCCTATCGCTCGATCATCAAGATTGATGAAGACGATAAAGATGCGCATATGGGTTTGGCGCGCAATTTGATGGCGCTGGGGCTCAACGATAAAGCCATCAAGGAAATGGATGTGCTGCGCGACAAACACGGCGACAGCCCGGAAATGCTGAATTTGCTGGCCATGGCGCATTTGCGGAACGGCGGGCAGGACAAGGCGATTGAACTTTTGCAATACGCCGTGGAGAAATACCCCGAACATTTAAATTCGCAGAACAATCTGGGTTTCGCCTATATCATGGCCGGCCGCAACGACGATGCCATTCGTGTTTTAGAAAAAGTAGTCGCGGATAAAGACGCGACCGCCCAGCAGCGCCAGAATCTGGCTTTGGCCTACGGCATGGCTTCACGCGATAATGATGCACGCAAGATTGCGTTGCAGGATCTGCCGCCGGCGGCTGTTGAAAACAACATCCGCGCGTACCATGTGATGCGCGATAAAAAGCTTGGCATCAAACTGCCCGGCCCGGAAAAAAAGCCGGTGCCGGCCAAGAAGCTACCCGCCAAAGCGCCAGCCAAGGCTGCCAAGAAAGTAGAAAAGCCGGCCGAGAAACCCGTGGAAAAACCGGCGGAGAAGCCGGTGGATATAACGCCGGCACCGGAAGCCGCGCCTACACCGCCGCCCGTAGCAACTGAACCCGCCCCCGCCCCCGCCCCGGCGCCTGCACCAGCGGATGATATTCCCGCTGCCGCGCCGGCAAAATAACGACAGGCATCCCCGCGCAGGCGGGGATCCAGTTTGGTTAGG
>JBEHYA010000026.1:0-21377 GCA_048498415.1 Pseudomonadota bacterium | reverse complement strand
CGCAGGTGGGGATCCAGTGTGGTTTCTGGATGGAAATATAAGAGAAACTGGATCCCCGCCTGCGCGGGGATGCCTGCGAGAGCGGCGCTTAATGCCTACTTCTTATCGTGCGCGGCCAGCCATTTTTTCATGAATTCGATTTCCTTGTTCTGCGATTCAATGATGGCCGTAGCGAGTTCCTTGATTTCGGGGTCGGTGCCGCTCTGGATTTCAACCTTGGCCATATCCACGGCGCCCTGATGGTGGGGGATCATGCCGCGCACAAAATCCACATCGGTATCGCCGGAGTATTTCACCGCCATGTTCTTGTGCATCTGCTGGTTGATTTTGATGAAGGCGAGGGCCGATGGGTTGCCGGCGCCGGAGCCTTCCATCATCGCGTGATCGTGCTGCACTTTATTATCCATGGGCGAGATGCCCATCTGGGTAATGCCGGTTTGCATATCCGTGCCGCCAATCTGGGCCAGCGCAAGGGTGGGAAAGGCCGCGAGTGCAGCCGCGATGATCAATTTACGCATCATTTCTTTTTCTCCTCTTTTTTGTCGTCTTTCTTCGGTGGTTCTTTCTTTGCCTTGGCTTCAATGGGCGTGACACCCACAAAGCGCAGGTCGCCCTGGCGGTCGATCAGCAGCAGAATGGGCTTCTTGCTGGCCGATTTATCTTTGGCGATCTGGGCGAGGTCTTTGGGGTCTTTCAGTTCTTTCTGGTCGGCCTCCACCACTAAATCACCCGGGCGCAGGCCCTTGTCGATCAGCGGGCTGTCGTCACCCAGGGCTATCACCAGAATGCCCTTGGCGTTGTCGTTGAGCTCAAACGTGCGGCGGGCTTCCGGGGTGATGACGGCGAACTTCGCGTCAAGCTCCGGCACTTCGGTGGTCTTGGCGGCGGGTTCGGCTTTTTCCGGCTTGGTGGTGTCGGCGCCGTCGTCGGCCATATCCTCTTCTTCCTTCATCTCGCCGATCATGACTTTTAGCGGCACTTCTTTGCCGTCGCGCCAGACATTCAGAGGCACGCTGCGGTTAATGCCGGCTTCCGCCACCATGCGGGGCAGGCGGCGCATTTCGGTCACGGATTTATTATCGAAGCTGATGATCACATCGCCCGGTTTAACGCCGGCTTTTGCCGCCGGGCTGTCAGGCGTAAGGCTGGACACAAGCGCGCCCGTGACATGATCAAGCTTCAGGGAGGTCGCGATTTCTTCCGTGACGTTCTGGATGCGCACACCCAGCCAGCCACGCTTGATCTTGCCGCTGACCTTTAACTGGTCGACCACGTTATGCGCCATGGCGGAAGGCACGGCAAAGCCGATGCCCACGCTGCCGCCCGACGGCGAGAAGATGGCGGTGGAAATACCAATGACTTCACCCGACAGGTTGAACATCGGGCCGCCCGAGTTGCCGCGGTTGATCGAGGCATCGGTCTGAATGTAATCGTCATAAGGGCCAGAATTAATATCGCGCGCGCGGGCGGAGATGATGCCTTGCGTGACGGTGCCGCCCAGACCAAAGGGATTGCCGATGACCAAAATCCAGTCGCCGACTTTCATTTTATCGCTATCGCCGAACGGCACATAGGGCAGCGGCTTGGCGCTGGTGACTTTTAAAAGCGCCACGTCGGTTTTGGAATCGCGGCCAACGAGCGTTGCTTTCAAATTGGTGCCGTCGTGCAGAATGACGTTGATTTCATCGGCATCCTGAATGACGTGGTTGTTGGTGACAATGTAACCAGTGGGATCGATGATAAAGCCGGAGCCCAGCGATGTGGTTTTGCGCTGGCGCGGCATTTCCTGCATGCCTTTACCGCCGGGCTGTTTTTCCATGAAGTCTTTGAAGAAATCTTCGAACGGCGAACCGGGTGGGAACTGCGGCATTTCGCCGCCGCCCATGCCATCTTCATCGCCGCCCTGGCCGCCCTTATCCTTGATGGTTTGTGTGGTGGAGATGTTCACGACCGCCGGCAGCAACCGTTCAGCCAGCGCCGAGAAGCCTTGCGCGGGGAAAGATGAGTTTACATCGCTGTTGGCGGAGGGCGCCGGGTTAATCGGCGCGGGGTTCACGGGCACGGGTGTGTTCGGCACGGGCACGGGATCGGCAGCCATAAGGGGATGAATAAGCAGCGCCAGCGGCAGAGCGAGAATAAGGGCGAGGGCGAACGGCTTTTTCATTTTCACATCATCTCCGTATTTAAAATCGTCATTGCGAAGAGCTCTTGCTCCGAAGCAATCCATATGGCGCCGACTGAGGAGGCCGCATGGATTGCTTCGCTACGCTCGCAATGACGAGTCAGCTAACACCATAATCTGTTAATTAATTATGGCGAGATTTGGTTTCAATAAGACAGAACTAGCGGCCATTATTGAAGTACTGAAAGAACCGGCCTTCCGGGCTAAGAATAAGCGTGGTGTTATCTTTGCCCAGACTGGCGCGGTAGGCCTGCAGGGCGCGCCAAAAGGCGTAGAACTGCGCATCTTTACCCGTCGCGATCGCCATAATCTTCAGCGCTTCTTCATCGCCTTGCCCACGTAACGTTTCGGCCTGACGCTTCGCTTCGGCGAGCAGCACGATGCGTTCGCGGTCGGCGGTGGAGGTTGTCTTCATTGCATCTTCATCGCCTTTGGCGCGGAATTCCTTGGCTTCGCGGTCGCGTTCGGAACGCATGCGGGCGAAAATGGACTGGCTGGTCTGTTCCGGCAGATCGGCGCGACGAATGCGCACATCCACGAATTCTATGCCAAAGCCGGCTTCATCGGCCTTGCGGTTGGCATCGCTTTTAATGAGGTGCATGATCTTGGAACGGTCGGCGGACAAAATATCCTTCATCGTGAAGGTGCCCAGCACCTGGCGCATGGAGGAATTCACCAGATCGTTGAGCTGCGTGTTGGCGTTACGCTCGTTATTCAAACGCTGGAAAAATTTAAGCGGGTCGTTGATCTGGTAGCGCGCAAACGCATCGACGATGATTTGTTTGCGGTCGGCCAAAATGGCGATGTCCTGCATATCGTCGCGGCGGGTTTGTTCGATGGGCAGAATGCGCTTGTCGAAATACGCCACGCGGTCGATGAAGGGCAGTTTGAAATAGAGGCCGGGTTCGCGGATTTCACGCATGCTTTCGCGAAAGCGCAGCACGAGCGCCTGTTGCTGCTGGTTCACAATAAACGTGCTATCAAGCAGCACAAACAGGCCCAGCAGAACGGCAATGGCGATGATAATGGTGCGGGACGTCATGGCGTTTCCTTCGCCGGCGCGGCCGGCGCTTTCTTGATCAGATCGCTGATGGGCAGGGTGGGGATGGCGCCGGTTTTAGTGGCGGCGGGATCGATGATGATCTTGTTCGTATCCTGCAGCACATCCTGCATGGCTTCGAAATACAGGCGGGTCTCCGTTACATCGTGCGACAGATTATAGGCGCGCAGCACGCTTTCAAAACGCGCGGCATCGCCCTTGGCGATATTGACCACCTGATCGCGGTAGCCGGTTGCTTCCTGCACGATGCGTACGGCTTCACCCTGCGCGCGGGGCAGAATATCGTTGCGGTAGGCTTCGGCCTCGTTGCGGGCGCGGTCGCCATCGGCACGCGCGCGGGTCACGTCATCGAACGCATCCTTCACTTCCGGCGGCGGCGTGACGGCTAAAAGCTGCACGCGGGTGATGGTAATGCCTGACGAATATTCATCCAGCATCGCCTGAATGGCTTCGCGGGTGGATTGTTCGATCTCCAGGCGTTTTTCGGTGAGGATCGGCTGGATTTCCATGCGGCCGATGACTTCGCGAATGGCGCTTTCCGCGGCCATTTTCACGGTGAGTTCAGGGCTGCGCACATTAAACAAATAGGCTTCGGCATCTTTGATGCGCCAGTTCACGATGAAATCGAGGTCGACGATGTTTTCATCGCCTGTCAGCATGCGGCTTTCATCTTCCACATCCTGCCGCTGGCCCGCCGCGTTGAACGAGCGGAAACCGATTTCAATTTTCTTTTCGATTGTATAATCGGGCAGCATCACGCTTTCGATTGGGCCGGGCAGGTGATAACGCAAACCCGGCTGCTCCGTGCGCACGACTTTACCGAAGCGCAATACAACGCCCACTTGGTTGGTTCCAACCTGATAAAACCCGCTGGCGAGCCACAGCACACCCAGCACCACAATCACCACACCGAAAATGGAAGCCTGCGGGCCTGCGGCACCGGGGCGACCGCCGCCGGGGAAGGCTTGCTTCAATTGTTCCTGGCCTTTGCGGATCCAGTCGTCGAGATCCACTTCCTGCGGGTGGGGGCGCTTGCCGCCGGATGGCTTTTTGCCATCTTCCGGGCTGTTATTGTTAGAGCCGCCATTCGATCCCCAGGGGCCGCCGCCGCTATTCCAGCTCATTTCATGTCCTTAAAAGCCATAGTAAAAGAGTGAGGCATAAACTATATTTTCAGGCGGAATAAAGAAAGTCATTTCATGTTTTTCGGTTCTCAAACGATTTCGGAACAAGCGGTGCGCGCCGCATTGGGTAATTTGCGCGTGCCTTCCACCGGCAAGCGGGTGGATGAAGCCGGCCTGCTGGATGGCGTGGTGATTGAAGGCGCGCGCGTGCGCTTTGTCTTCAAGCTGGATAATGCCGCCGATATGGAAGCGTTGAAAGCGCAAAGCGAAGCAGCAGTGCGTGCCATAAAGGGCGTAAAAGAGGCAACCGCCATATTCACGGCCGCGAATGCGGCGCCGCAGGCGCACGGCCATGGTCATGGCCATCATGGCCGGCCGGGGCCGCAGCCGAAAAAAGATTTTTCGCATCTGGGCAAAGTAATCGCCGTGCTCTCGGGCAAGGGCGGGGTGGGCAAATCCACCGTCGCGGCCAATTTAGCCGTGGCGTTGGCCAAACAGAATTTACGCGTTGGGTTGCTGGATGCGGATGTGTATGGGCCTTCCGCACCAAAACTATTTGGCATTACTGAAAAACCAAAGACGGAAAATAAAAAGCTGCTGCCGATTGAAAAATTCGGCGTAAAGGTGATGTCGATCGGTTTCATGCTGGATGAAGGCGCGCCGGTGGTGTGGCGCGGCCTTATGGTCCAGCGCGCCATTCAGCAATTGCTGGAAGACGTGAACTGGGGCCAGCTGGATGCACTTGTCATCGATATGCCGCCCGGCACCGGCGATGTGCAGCTGACCCTCGCGCAATGCCTTGAATTAGCCGGCGGCATGATTGTTTCTACCCCGCAGGATCTGGCGCTGATTGATGCGCGCAAAGCCATCGCCATGCTGCAAAAGATGGGCGTTGCCATTCTGGGCGTGATTGAAAATATGAGCAGCTTCATCTGCCCGCATTGCCAAACCGAGAGCCATATTTTCAGCCATGGCGGCGCAGCGGCTGAGGCGCAGAAAATCGGTGCGCCTTTTCTGGGCGAAGTGCCGCTGGAAATGGCCTTGCGGGAGACATCGGATGCCGGCACGCCGATTGTGGTGGCGGCGCCCGATTCCAAACCGGCGGCGGTTTTCATGCGCGTGGGCCAACAGGTTTGGGATAGGCTGAATGCCGCCCCAGCCTTAAAAACCGCACCGTGAATTCTGCTACAGCATTCAATATTAAAACGCACTGGCCCTATCTCGCGCTTGTTGCAGCGGTGGTGGCGGTTTATTCGAATATTTTCGGCAATATGTTTTTGTATGATGATTTCAATCTGATCATCCATAACGCCTACCTGCAATCATGGGCGCACTTTGGCGATATTTTTACGCACGATATTTCGGCGGGCGCCGGCGGGGCGTCGCCCTTTTACCGGCCGTTGCAGGAACTTCTCTATCTCGCAATCGTTCAGCTTTTTGGTTTGCATGAAACGCCGTTTCATTTTTTGAATGTGGGGCTGCATGCGGCCAATGCGTGCATGGTTCTGGCACTTGCCAAAAAACTGGGCTTTCGTGCGGGGCCCGCGTTTGTTGCCGCGCTGATCTGGGCGGTTCACCCGCTGCACACGGAAGCCGTGACCTATATGAGCGCCACGGCGGATGTGCTGTTCGTTTTCTTTATACTGGCGGGCCTGCTGGCATGGCGGGCCGAAGGCCTGAAATCCCGTATCATAACGGCTTTATGCTTTATTCTGGCGCTGCTTAGTAAGGAAAGTGCGGTGATTTTTCCGGCGCTTTTAGCCGTCACGATTTTATTCGCGCCGAATGCCGGCACATGGCGCGAGGTGTTGCGCAGCTGGCCGTGCTGGGTGATTGCCGGCATTTATATGATCATGCGTCACGATGTGATGACGGAGAGCGGCTATAATTTTTTCGGCGAGCATAATGTTTATACCGACAGCATGCTGGTGCGCGCCTACAGCTTTTTCGCAACGCTGCCGGATTACGCGCGGATGCTGGCTTATCCCACCGGCCAGCATATGGAACGGCTTCCGGCGGTTTACATCCATTTTCTAAATCCCAAAGTGCAGATTGGGTTCTGGCTGGCGGTGCTGACCGCCGGCATGGGCATTTATTCGCTTGTGAAGCGCGAGAAGAATTGCGCAAAGCTGGCAGCGTTTGGCGGGGGCTGGTTCTTCACCAGCTACTTCACCTGCACGGGCATTTTTGTGCTGGTAAACATGATCTTTCTCGAGCACTGGATGTATCTGCCCAGCATCGGGCTTTTTCTGGTGATCGGCGAGGTTTTTGGCAAAGCGGCGGAATATCGTGAGGTTTATAAGCGCGGGCTGCAAATCGCCGCAGGGTTAATTGTGCTGCTGTTCGGTTTTAGTACGTTGCAGCAGAACACCATCTGGCGCGGGCCCATTCCGTTTTACGAAAACATTCTGAAATACGAACAGCATTCCGCCAGCGCACATAACAATCTGGGTCAGGCGTATCAGGCGTTGGGCCGTTGGCAAGACGCGGAAGAAATGTACCGGCTGGCGATTGAAGATAATCCATCGCGCTATCAGGGCTATTATAATCTTGGCACCGTGCTGCTGCATCAAGGGCATGGCACAGAAGGCGAGGCAGCGCTGCGCAAGGCGCTGGAACTGATGCCGGGTTATCCACCCGCCATTCAAATGCTGGATGCGTATCATGCCGCGAAGGGCCAGAAACAGCATGAATAAAAGCGAATTTAACTGGGCCTGGCCGTATCTGGCGCTCATCGCGGCGGTATCGTTCGCGTATCTCAATACTTATTCGAACATGTTCATGTTCGATGACGCGTCACTGATTGTGCGCAACCAGTTCCTGCTTTCGTGGTCGCATCTTCCGGAAATTTTTACCACCAGCACCACGGCGGGCGTGGGCAATGTATCCAACTTCTACCGCCCGTTGCAGATTATGCTTTATCTGATCGTCTATAAATTATTCGGCCTTTCCACCACGGCGTTTCATGAGCTGAATATTATTCTGCACGCCGCGAATGCCTGTCTGGTATATGCGCTGGCGACCAAGAAATTGAATTTAAAAGCGGTGGCGGCGTTTATCATGGCGCTTCTCTGGGCGCTGCATCCGCTGCATACGGAAGCCGTGACCTATATGAGCGCAACGGCCGACCCGCTGCATGTGATGTTCATTCTGTGCGGGTTGATGGCGTGGCGGCCGGATAACGTAAAACGGCAGGTTTTAACGGGTTTTTGCTTCATTCTGGCGCTGCTTGCCAAGGAAGCAGCGATTGTGTTTCCGGCGCTGCTGGTGATTACGCTGTGGTTCACGCAGCCCCGTGCACAATGGCTAAAGGCAACGCTCGCCACGTGGCCGTGCTGGGTGATTGCGGGGATTTATCTGGTGCTCCGCGCTGGCCCATTGGATTTCTGGCATGGTGCGGGTTTTTATAAAGAAGCGAATGCGTATACAGAAAGCATTGCGGTTCGTGCGTTCACCTTCTTCTCCACGTTGCCCGATTATTTTTCCCTGATGGTGCACCCCACCGAATTGCACATGGAACGCCAGACGCCCTTCGTGACAGAATTCATAAATGCCAAGGTGTTGACGGGCTTCGGCATTGTGCTGACCAGCCTTGCGTTGATGGCGGGTGCCTGCCTGAAAAATGCGCCGCAGGCCCTGCGGGTGACCGGTTTTGCCGCGGCGTGGTTCTTCGCCGCCTATTTCCCCTGCATGGGCGTGTTTATGCCCGTTAATTCGATATTTCTCGAGCATTGGATGTATCTGCCCGCCATCGGGCTATTTCTGGGTTTTGGCGAGTTGATGGGCCAACTGGTGGCGCCGCGCCCGCACTTGAAATGGCCGCTGGGTTTTGCGGCAGTCGTATTCGCGGGCATGTTCGCGGTGATCACATTTAATCAAAATCGCATCTGGGGTGACCCGTTTATTTTCTTCACGCAGATTTTGAAATATGAACACGACCGCGCGCCGCGCGCGCTGCTCAGCCTTGGCCTTGCCTATGAAACAGTAGGCGAGAATGACAAGGCGCTGGAATATTACCAGAAGGTCGTGGATCTTGGGCCCGCCAGCCTGCCGCAGGTCTATCGCATGCTCGGCCATCTGCATGCGCAGATGAACCATACCGATGAAGCGATTGCCGCCTACAAGAAGGCGCTGGAATTAAAGCCGGATGATTATGCCAGCGTGATGGGGCTCGCGGATATTTATGCGCGCAAAGGCCAAAAAGAAGAGGCCGCGAACTATAAAGCCCGCGGCCTCGAAATGCTTAAAAATAACCCGTATTTGCAGCGTTAAGCGGCTTTCGCGAGAATGGGCTTGGTGACGTCCATCAGACCCTTCACGGCGTTCACGGAATTATCGAACATCGTCTTTTCTTCCGGCGTCATGTTGATCTCGATGATTTTTTCCACGCCGTTTTCGCCGATGACTACCGGCACGCCGACATAAAGGTCTTTAATGCCGTACTGGCCGTTCAAGTAAGCGGCGCACGGCATCACGCGCTTTTTGTCGCGGAGATAACTTTCAGCCATGGCAATGGCAGCGGAAGCGGGGGCGTAGAAGGCGGAGCCCGTTTTCAGCAGCTTGACGATTTCGGCGCCGCCGTCGCGGGTGCGCTGAACAATCGCATCCAGCTTGGCCTGGGTCGTCCAGCCCATCTTCACGAGTTCGGGCAGCGGAATGCCGGCGACCGTGGAATAACGGGTGAGCGGGACCATGGTATCGCCATGGCCGCCCAGCACGAATGCCGAGACGTCTTCCACGGAGACCTTGAATTCTTCGGCCAAAAAGGCTCGGAAACGCGCGCTATCCAGCACGCCGGCCATGCCCACAACTTTCTGCGGCGGCAGGCCGGAGACCTGCTGCATGACCCAGACCATGACATCCAGCGGATTGGTGATCACGATCACAAAGGCATTCGGCGCATGCTGCTTGATAGCTTGCCCCACGGTGCGGATAACACCGGTGTTGATGCCGATCAGATCATCGCGGCTCATGCCGGGTTTACGCGGCACGCCGGCGGTCACGATGATCACATCGGCGCCTTTGATGGATGAATAATCAGTGGAGCCAAACATTTTGGCATCAAAGCCTTCCACGGTGGAGGCCTGATAAATATCCAGCGTTTTGCCTTCCGGTACGCCTTCGACGATATCGACGACGGTGATATCACCGAGTTCCTTCAGGCCCGCGAGAAGCGCGAGCGTGCCGCCGATTTGACCTGCGCCAACGAGGGCGATTTTCTTGCGTGCCATTGAGTGCTCCTGAATATGAAATGGGCGCGAAGGATACGCGCCGAAGTGTTAGCGAAGAGTTTACGAGCTTTTAGTGGCTAAACAAGCCCCGCCAAAGGGCTATGGCCTGCCTGGTTTCCTGCGCATCATGCACCCGGATGATGCCCACGCCCTGCTGGGCGGCGGTTAAGACGGCGGCCAGCGAACCGCCTAGACGTTGATCCGCCGGAGCGGGCTGGGTGAGGGCGGGGATGAAGCCTTTGCGGCTGGCGCCTGCCATAATGCGCACGCCTAAATTATGAAAGAGGCCGATATGGCGAAGCAGCGCCGCGTTATGCGCCGGCGTTTTGCCAAAGCCAATGCCGGGATCGATGATGATGCGGGATTTTTCAATTCCGGCGTTTACGCATGCCGTGATGCGTTCTTCAAGATAATCATACACGTCGCATTCCACACGGGCATAAGTGGGGCTCACCTGCATGGTTTGCGGCGTGCCCTGCATGTGCATGAGGATGATGTCGGCTTTACTCGTCGCCACCGTCTTCAATCCATTCGCATCATGGGTAAGGGCGGTTACATCGTTAATGATGCTAACGCCTTCATCCAGCCCGGCCTGCATGGTGGCGGCGTTGCGGGTGTCGAGTGACAGTTTAGCCTTGCAATTACGCAGTTTCTTGATGACCGGCAGCACACGGGCGATTTCATCCTGCGGGGTGATCGGCGTGGCGCCGGGGCGTGTGCTTTCGCCGCCGATATCGATGATGGTGGCGCCTTGATCGATCATTTGAAGCGCGTGATCGGCGGCGGCGTTGGCATCTTTATATAAGCCACCATCCGAAAAACTATCGGGCGTGCAGTTGAGAATGCCGGCGATGTGCAGGTCGTTGTTGGCGGCTTTGATGGGCGGCGCACTATCGGCGTTTAAAATTTTATCACCATTGCGGCTTAAGCTTTCAACCTGCGTATAGGAAATAAAATCGGTGAGGGGTTGGCCGGCTTTTACGCCATATAAAAAACCGGCCGGGGCAAAATAGGTTTTCATTCTTTGCCCGCTTTCTGGGTCATCACATATTGTAATTTGCGCACCGCCTGCTGCTGCAGCATGGCCTGGCCGGCACTCGCTGGGCCGATGATGGTGGCCTCAATGCCGGTGGCGCTATCGATGGCGACGACCTTCACCGAACTGCCAATGGCGGTGATTTCGAAGAGAATTTGATGTGGATCGTTTTGGGAACCGCTCATAAGCCTAATAAAACCACTATTTCATAACTAAAACAAATAGTTGCCGATTGAAGCGAATGCCAGTATTTTTGGGCGTCAGAAAGGCCTTTTTTGATGGAAATTATCGCCCTGGCCGCCGATCACCGCGGCTTTGAGTTGAAGACCAAGCTGATCACGCTTTTGCGTGAAAACGGCTTTATGCCTTTAGATGTAGGCACCCATTCCGCCGATCGCTGCGATGCGCAGGATTATGCCGAGGCCGCGGCGCTGGCCATTAAAGAAGGCCGCGCCAGCCGCGCCATTCTCATTTGTGGTTCCGGTAACATGATTGCCATGACCGCCAACCGTTATTCGCATATGCGCGCTGCCTTATGCGGCCATGGGTTGGCGGCCCGCATGGCGCGCCAGCATAATGACGCGAATGCGCTGTGTCTTGGCGCGGACTTTATCGGTTATGACGTGGTCAAAGACTGTGTGAATGAATTTCTGAATACGAAGTTTCTTGGCGGGCGGTATGCCGAACGCGTGGAAAAATTATCAAAATTAAACCCTAATAAATAATCAGAGGAGAGCAGCATGGGAGTGGCGCAAATGGTCAATCAGGGTCCGGCAAATCAATCGGGCAATGCTTATTTTGATGCTTCCGTGCGGGAAACCGACCCGGCGGTATTTGAGGCGCTGCGCGGCGAATTGAAGCGCCAGCAGGATCAGATTGAACTGATCGCGTCGGAAAACATCGTGAGCCGCGCCGTGCTCGAAGCGCAGGGTTCCGTGCTCACCAACAAATATGCGGAAGGCTATCCCGACAAGCGCTATTACGGCGGCTGCGAGATGGTGGATATCGCCGAGAAGCTGGCGATTGAACGCGCGTGCAAACTGTTCAACTGTTCCTACGCCAACGTGCAGCCGCATTCGGGCGCGCAGGCGAACCAGGCGGTGTTCATGGCGGTGTTGAAGCCGGGTGAAACGTTCCTGGGTATGGATCTCTCGGCCGGCGGTCACCTCACGCATGGCTCGCCCGTCAATCAGTCGGGCAAGTGGTTCAATGCGGTCACCTACGGCGTGCGGCAGGATGATGGGTTGATTGATTACGACCAGATGGAAAAGCTGGCGCGTGAGCATAAGCCGAAATTGATTATTGCGGGCGCTTCGGCCTATCCGCGTACCATTGATTTCGCGCGTTTCCGCAAGATTGCGGATGAAGTCGGGGCGGTGTTCTGGGTGGATATGGCGCACTACGCCGGCCTGGTCGCCGCGGGCCTTTACCCCAACCCGTTCCCGCATGCGCATTATGCCACCACCACTACGCATAAAACGCTGCGCGGCCCCCGTGGCGGCATGGTGCTGGCGAATGACCCCGAGCTTGGCAAGAAGATCAACGCCGCCGTGTTCCCCGGCCTGCAGGGCGGCCCGCTGATGCACGTGATTGCGGCGAAAGCCGTTTGCTTTGGCGAAGCGCTGCAGCCCAGCTTCAAGATTTATGCGCAGAATGTTTTGAACAATGCGCGTGCGTTATCCGATACGCTGCTCAGCCACGGTTTTGGCGTGGTGACGGGCGGCACGGATTGCCACATGGTGCTCGTTGATCTCCGCAGTAAAGACGTGACCGGTAAAGACGCCGTGCATGCGCTTGAGGCTGCCGGTATGACCAGCAACAAGAATTCCATCCCCAATGATCCCAAGCCGTTTACCGTGACATCGGGCGTGCGTTTAGGTTCGCCCGCCGCCACCACGCGCGGCTTTGGCGTGGCGGAGTTCAAGCAGATTGGCAACTGGGTCAATGAAACCCTTGAAGGTCTTCGCAAAAACCCCACGGATAATAGTGCGGTTGAGAAGAAGGTGCGCGCCGAAGTCATGGCGCTGTGCAAGCGTTTCCCCATCTACCAGTCGGAAACCCGGTAATGTCTGGGCTTGCCATTTCCCATACGGACATCCCGGCGAAAGCCGGTATGTACATGGGGTTTTGAATGCGCTGTCCCTTCTGTGGCCATGACGATAGCCAGGTGAAGGACAGCCGTCCGAGTGAAGACAACGCGGCCATCCGCCGCCGCCGGCAATGCAGCCAGTGCGGCGCGCGCTTCACCACGTTTGAACGCGTGGTGCTGCGTGAACTGACTGTTGTAAAATCAAGCGGCGAGAAAGAGAATTTCGAGCGTGATAAACTGGTGCGCTCGATGAAAATCGCGCTCCGTAAACGCCCGGTGGACGACGAGCGTTTTGACCAGGTGGTGAATTCGATTGTGCGCCAGCTGGAATCGCTGGGCGAGACCGAAATCACTACCAAGCAGATCGGCGAACTGGTAATTGAAGCGCTGTTCACGCTCGATCACGTGGCCTATGTGCGTTACGCCTCGGTCTACCGTGATTTCCGCGAGCCGGATGATTTCAACCAGTTTATCGATAATCTGCGGCAAGATAAGTCTTCGTAAATGTGCGATCACCGCTTCATGCAACAAGCCATCGCGCTTGGCGCGCGCCGGTTGGGCAGTGCTTTTCCCAACCCCGCGGTGGGCTGCGTGATTGTCAAAGACGGCGCGATATTAGCCCGCGGCATCACGCATGAAGGCGGAAGGCCGCATGCGGAAGTGGAAGCTTTAAAGAATACGAACGATGCGAAAGGCGCGACGATGTATGTGTCGCTGGAACCTTGCGCCCATCACGGCAAAACCCCGCCCTGCGCTGAAGCGATTATCAAGGCCGGCATCAGCCGCGTGGTGATAGCCATGGCCGACCCGGATCCCCGCGTTTCCGGTAAGGGAATTGAAATGCTGAAAGCCGCCGGCATTCAAGTGGAAGTGGGTGTGGATGCCGTGCAGGCAGCCATCGATCATGAAGGTTTTTTCAAGCGCATCGGGCAGGGAAGGCCGATGTTTACGCTCAAAATGGCTTCCACCGTGGATGGGCGGATTTACGCGCCGGAGCGCAAAAACGGCTGGATCAGCGGCATGACATCGCTGGCATATGCACACAAACTGCGTGCCAGTCACGATGCGATTATGGTGGGTATCGGCACAGCGCTGATTGATAACCCGCAGCTTACCTGCCGCCTGCCGGGCTGCACGAATGTGTCGCCTATCCGCATTGTCGTCGATACGCAGCTTCGCATCCCGCCTGCCAGCAAACTGGTTTTAAGCGCGCGCGAGGTGCCGTTGTGGGTGATTGCGGGCGACAAGGCAGATGCTAGAGCGCTGGAAGAAAATGGCGTGCGCATTATTCGCGTGGCAACCAGGAACGATAAAATCGATTTAAATGCGATGGCGCAGAAACTGGGCGAGGAGGGGTTCACCCGCGTTCTGGTGGAAGGCGGCGCATCCCTGGCGGGAAGTCTGATCGGCGCGAAACTAATCGATCATGTGGAATGGGTGACCGCGCCCTTTAAAGCGGCAGGAAGCGCCCAAAAAGACGTTAAAACCCCTATTCTGGCGGCCTTTTCAGGGGTGCTGCAGACCACCCGCTTACTGGGCGAGGATAAGCTGGAAACCTATGTGTTAAAGCGCTAAAACAGGCGCCATGTTTACCGGGTTGATTAAGGATGTGGGCCACGTCACACGCATTGAAAAAAATGCGGGCGAAGCCGTGCTTACAATCCGCTCCACCAACCTGAATCTAAACGATGAAAAGATTGGCGCGTCGATTGCCTGCAACGGGGTGTGCCTGACTTTAACCGAGAAAAACGGTAAAGATTTTAAGGTGATGGCTTCGGCAGAAACGCTTGCCAAAACGACGATTGGTAGTTGGCAGATCAATACATTAGTGAATTTGGAAGCCTCGCTGCGTTTGGGTGATGAGCTGGGCGGCCATCTGGTGTATGGCCATGTGGATGCGGTGGCGACATGCGTGAGCGTGAAGCCGGAAAATAACAGCTGGCGCATGATCTTTGAAATTCCGGCCAATTTAAAAGCTTTTGTTGCCACGAAAGGCTCTGTCACGCTTGATGGTGTCTCGCTAACTGTTAACGAAGTCGATGGTGCGCGCTTTGGCGTGAACATCATCCCGCATACGTTTGATCATACCAATTTCGGCAGCATGGAAGCGGGCGATCAGGTGAATTTCGAGATTGATATGCTGGCGCGGTACATGGCGCGCATGCTGGAAGCGAGGGCGGCATGAGCATGCTGGATACGCTGCCCCGCTGGCACGACGCCATTTCGCCGACCGATGAAATTATTTCGGAAGCCAAAGCCGGCCACATGTTCATTCTGGCTGATGATGAAGGCCGCGAGAATGAAGGCGACCTGATTATTCCCGCTGATGCCTGCAATGCCGATGCCATCAACTTCATGGCCAAGCATGGCCGCGGGCTGATCTGTCTCGCCATGGAAAAGCGCATGATCGACCGGCTGGACCTGCCGATGATGAGCCGCAATAACGGCACCAAATTCGAGACGGCCTTCACGGTTTCCATTGAGGCGCGGGAAGGGGTGACGACCGGCATTTCCGCCGCCGACCGTGCCCGCACCATTGCCGTGGCGATCGACCCCGAAACGCGCGCCGAAGATATCACCAGCCCCGGCCATGTGTTTCCGCTGGTCGCCAAAGATGGCGGCACGCTGGTGCGCACGGGCCATACGGAAGCCGCGGTGGATATTTCGCGCCTTGCCGGCCGCATTCCCGCCGGCGTGATCTGCGAGATCATGAATGAAGATGGCAGCATGGCGCGCCTGCCCGATTTAATCGCGTTTGCGCAGCGCCATAACATCAAGGTTGGTACCATTGCCGATCTGATCGCATACCGCCGCCGCACCGAGACGATTGTGGAGCGTAAAGCTTCCACCAAACTCAATTCCATGTTCGGCGGCGAATTTGATTTGCATATCTATACCAACCGCATTGCCTATGCCGAGCATATCGCGCTTGTGAAAGGCGATGTGCGGGGGACACAGCCGATTTTAGTGCGCATGCACGCGCTCAACGTGCTGGATGACGTTCTGGGTGATGTGCGCCATGGCCGCAATGGCGAAATCCAGAAAGCCATGCAGATGATCGAGCGCGAAGGGCGCGGCGTGATCGTGCTGCTGCGCGAAGCGTTGCCGGATAGTTTATCGGCAAGTTTAAACGCGGCTGAAAAACCGCCGGGCGAACTCCGCGATTACGGCGTGGGCGCGCAGATTTTGCTGGATCTTGGCGTGCGCAATATGATTTTGCTCACCAATTCGCCTAAAAAAGTTGTCGGCCTTGAAGGCTATGGCCTGACCATTCACGATACCCGCGCGATTAAATAAGGAAGAACGCCCATGACCACCGTAAACGCCCGGCCGCATATCATGCTCATCGAAGCGCCGTTTTATAAGGATATTGCGGAAGAAATGATGAAGGGTGCGTTAGCCGAAATTGAAAAAGCCAATGCCACCTACGAACGCGTGACGGTGCCGGGGGCCCTCGAAATTCCTTCCGCCATCATCTATGGCATCAAGATGAAGTTGTATGCTCCCGCGCGCCGCCGGTTTGATGGGTATGTGGCGCTGGGCTGCGTGATCAAGGGCGAGACGTACCATTTTGATATTGTCGCCAACGAATGCGCGCGCGGCATCATGGACTTGCAGACGCATTATGCGATCAGCGTCGGCAACGGCGTGCTAACGTGTTTTACGGAAGAGCAGGCGAAGGCGCGCGCCAGCGTGGCGGGCGAGAACAAGGGCGGCGCGGCGGTCAAAGCCTGCCTGGATATGATCAAGATCAAGAATAGATACGGGCTGTACCCGCGTGAAAAGAGTGAGTAGTGATGAATAAGGAAGTTAATATTAGTCAAAAATCCGCCGCGCGTTTGGCGGCCACGCAGGCGCTGTATCAGATGGAAATGATTGGCACGCGCGTGGACGTGGCCATTCGCGAATTCGTGGAAAAGCGCGTGCTGCGCGAAGAAGCGGGCGAGTTTGATACGGAACTGTTCGGCGAAATCGTGCGCGGCGTGAACGAACGCATGGGTGATATCGATGCCATTCTGGGCGGCGCGCTCGATGCCAAATGGCCATTGGAGCGGCTGGAGAAAATTTTAAAGGCAATTCTGCGCGCAGGGGTTTCCGAGCTGTTACAAAGCAAGACCGATAGCGGCATCATCATCAACGATTACGTGAATGTGGCGCATGACTTTTTTGCCGGCAAAGAACCCGCGCTGGTGAATGCCATTCTCGATAAAGTTGCGAAAACCGTGCGAAGCTAGGCGATGGCATCAGGCGAATTCGACCGCATTGCCACTTATTTCAAGCCGCTTGCGGCGGGTTTTGCCGGTGCCTTTCAATTAGGCGATGACGCGGCGGCGTTTAATATCCCCGAGGGTCAAGAACTCATCACCACCGCCGATGCCATGGTGGAAGGCACGCATTTTCTGGTGGGCGCCAGCGCGGAAAGCGTGGCGTGGCGGGCGCTGCGCAGCAATATCTCCGACCTTGCGGCGATGGGCGCGACGCCGCTGGCTTATATGCTGTGTATTGGGTTGCCAGAACGCGCAGGCGAAGAATGGCTGGCGGAATTTTCGCAGGCCTTGGCGCAGGATCAAAAGGAATTTAACTGCCAGCTGATCGGCGGCGATACGGTTGGCACCAAGGGGCCGATTTTTCTTTCCATTACCGCGTTTGGCCTGGCACCCGCGGGCGCGGCCATTCGCCGCAGGATCAAAACGCCGCTGGGGCCGAATGAAAAGCTGGATGTGTATGTGAGCGGCAGCATCGGGGATTCATGGGCCGGCCTCACGGCCCTGCAGCAGAAAACCGAATGGGCGGATGATGCGGCGCGTAAGTTCTTCATGCAGCGGCATTTGAAACCATCCCCGCGTGTGGCACTGGGTTTGGCGCTGCGGGAATTCGCGCTGGCGGCCGTGGATATCTCCGACGGGTTGGTGGCGGATGTGGGGCATATTGCTGAACAATCCAGCGCCGCGGTGACGCTTGAAGCTTCCGCCATTCCGTTCTCGCCCGCGATGGAACGCGCGATTGCGCATAAACCAGAATTGCTGACCAATGCCATCACGGGCGGTGAGGATTACGAGCTGGCGTTTGTTGCGCGGCCAGAAGATGCGGCCCGCATTAAAGAACTTTCAAAAAAGCTTACCCTGCGGTTAACGCGCATCGGCGCCCTGCATGCGGGAAAGGCCGGTAATGTGGCGGTGATTGATGCCAAAGGGCAGCAATTGCAGCTTATTCAGGGCGGCTGGAATCACTTTTAGCCAATATTAATCGCTGCTTAGAGCTTAACGGCGTAGAATAGGCCTGTAATTACTGTAATAAGGCTTGTTTTGATGTCGCTGTTCAAGAAACTTCTGGTGCTCGCAATCGTGGCGCTTTTCGCCGCGAGCGCGCCCGCTTACGCCAAGGAAGAAGCCAAAGGCGGCGAGGGCGAAGGCAAGGAAGCGGCGAGCAGCAGCGATACCTCGTTCTACATCCGCCTTGATCCGATGGTGCTGCCCGTGATCAACGATAAAGGCCTGCAGGAAGTGGTTTCCCTGCTGGTGGCGCTGGAAGTCAAAGATCAGCGCAACGTTGAAAAAGTGAACGGCATGCAGCCGAAGCTGAAAGATGCGTATGTGCGCGCGCTGTATGGCCGCCTGGATAAAACCGCATACCGCAACGGCAAGTTTTTAGACGTCGATAAAGTGAAGGCGCAGCTCGCGATGGTGACCGAGAGCGTGCTGGGTAAAGGCCTCGTTCTCAACGTCCTCATCCAGGGCGTGAACCAGCGTCATTTCAACTAAGCTTTAGTATTTGTGGCCGCAGTGGTGGTCTTAACAAACTAACTTGTTGATCCTTGTGGGCAATGTTGCCCAAACCCCATAAAATGCGATCAATTATTAAGCGAACGCTCAGCGTTCCACCTTAATAATATCCCCAGATTTTTAAAAGCAAAGCTGCGCGATAAGCAGCAATTTTAAGAACGCATTTTGAGGTACGACATAATGCCCACCCAGCTCGACATGCGCGAGGCGCTGAGCACACGCGGGACGCTTGCCAAGCAAGCGGCGCTGGCGTTCAGCCATTTAGCTGACCGCTGGGGGGCGGACGCAGCAGAAAAATTCATCACCGATTTTGGCCGCGACGCGTTAAAGCCGGGGGCGGACGAAAGTCTTTCTATTATGCCGGGCGCGCAGAAGCGCGAAGAAGCCCGCCAGGCCGTGCATAGCGCTATTCTGTCAATGGCCGGCGGGCACGATAATGAGCGGGTAAGCAAACTGACCGCGCAGGTCATGAGCTATATGAACCCTATGCAAATTGCCGATGCGGCAAAAGGAATGGCGGTGCAGGCCATTCAAAGCGTGATGGCCAATAACACGGCGGAAGCCAAGGCGATCAATCAGGCGCTTAACGCTATTGCCCGCGACGACAATGCGCCGAAGGGCGTAAGTGCAGGCGGGCAGGGCTTTGAACGGAATATCTTTGGCCTGTTGGCCGATGCCTCGCGCCAGCAGGATGGGCCGCGCAGCAGCGGCTTGCGCTTTGATATGATGGGTATCAATAGCATTCAGGGCCTCAACTCCACCACGGCGCAGAAGCTGCTGAATGACGGCTTTACCATGCAGATGATCCGCTCGGCCACGCAGGATGCGCGCACGTTAGGCCTGGATCCAAACCAGCCCGGCATCGCGCGTGATTTGGCGGTGTTGAACCGTGACGACCCCGAAGGCTGGAAAAAACACGGCCGTAAAGCCGACGCGGCGTACCACGAGTGGTTGAAGCGCCATGAAGCAGAAATTCGCAAGCAACAGAAAGCGATCGATAATGAAGACGACCCAGCGCGCAAAGCGCAGCTTGCTAAAGCGTTAGATAGTTATTTGAAGTCGGGTCAGGATGAGACAGGCGTTACGAAATATAACGAAGATTTGAAGAAGCAGGGTAAGACGGGCGCGTTGAAGTCGCAGTGCAATATCGTCAAAGCAGAAAATCGGGCGGCCGGATTACGTGGCGATATTGGCGATCCTGCTGCGCGCACGATAACATCTGCGCAGGCTGGTGTAGTCGCTGGGTCATACTCTACAGATACTCAAGTCGCTCAAGCTGCCAGTAAAAGTACTGATGACGCATTTGCTGATTTTGGTGGTGTACCAGATAAGCCTACAGCTAAACAAACAGCCGGTACTACAAATGCAACCACGCAAATTACTACTGTCAGCACCACATCAAATAGTGCCACAATAAAGAAACCCATTCCACATGGGCCGCAGGCTTAAATTAATTTAATGCCGCGACGCTGATTGATGGGACAGCGCGAAAACCACTCTTGTCCAGATCAATGGAGTGAGGGGTTTTGAGGTTATACAAAGCCCCTTTGATGATATTATAAGCGTCAATATCCTTACCCAGTGGCGTTGCAATATCACGCGAACCCGAACAATTAGCTTTGCCATTCGGCGCAATAAAAGCACGGAAGCTATCCACAAACTCACTGCTTAAATTAGAAGCACCAATATCTTTGATTGTTGAAGATGCTGTTACAATGATCGCTTTGCACTCGTCTTCAGATAAATTCGAAACAGCATTCGCGTTTACAGCCGTGAGCATCACTGCAGCAGCGGCCGCGGCGGCACCAATTTTGGTGACTGTTTTAAGAGGGGCGAAGCGATTTGCACTAGCCATGTGACAACCTCCAAGCGATCAAAATGGCTTTAAAACCTCATGTATCCTAGCGCCCCGTTTTACTTTCCGCATTAGTTAATGCGTTTCGTGCCTGGAAATAAAGGACTTCTGTTAACTATAATAGCTAAAAATACTGGTTTTTATGAGTAATTGTGGTGTGGGCCTATAAAAAAGTTGAGCGGAACTGGGTTTGGGCGGGTTTTGGGGCAAGGGTGGCCGGGCGAATCCGTTGCCCGCGCCCCACATCCAAAATATGCCGTGGATCATTCGGTGCGCGGGCCTTGCCAGTGCGCTGTAACCCGTGGCACGGTTGCCATCCTTCTTGCCGGGCGGGCGTTTTCATAACGTAACTTCCTCTTCCCATCCGGCCTAATGAACAAAAATAAGGGACAACACCTATGATTATGGAACATTCGTTTCTGGTCATCTTCGCCTGTGTGGCGGTGGCCATTTTATACGCGCTTGTAACATCGAGCAGCATTTTCAAGGCGTCGCCGGGTAACGCCCGCATGCAGGAAATCGCCAAAGCCATTCAGGAAGGCGCGGCGGCTTATCTCAACCGCCAGTACCGCACCATCGCCATTGTGGGCGTTGTGGTGGCAATTGTATTGGGCGTGACGCTTGGCGTGCACGTGGCCGTTGGCTTCGTGATCGGCGCGGCGCTCTCCGGTTTGGCTGGTTACATCGGCATGAATGTCTCGGTGCGCGCCAACGTGCGCACGTCAGAAGCGGCCACCAAGGGCATGGATAGCGCTTTGGATATCGCCTTCAAGTCGGGCGCCATCACCGGCATGCTGGTGGTTGGTCTCGGCCTGCTGGGCGTTGCTGGCTATTACTATTATATGATCACCTATGTGCCGCACACGACCATTCGTCCTGTGATTGAGGCGCTGGTGGCCCTTAGCTTTGGTGCGTCGCTGATCTCGATCTTCGCGCGTCTGGGCGGCGGTATCTTCACCAAGGGTGCCGATGTGGGCGCTGACTTGGTTGGTAAGGTCGAAGCCGGCATTCCCGAAG